>NZ_JBHJZS010000035.1:0-31383 GCF_042271185.1 Microbacterium sp. NPDC055910 | reverse complement strand
CCGCGTGGTGGCATCCGCCCCCGCCGGTCAATCGGTCAGCGACCGGGTCAGAATGCCGATATCTCGGTGAGCCACGTGTCCCAGGCCTTCTCCTTGTCTTCGAGACCGTCGAAGACGCGGGTGACGGCGTTCTGCAGCGCGTCGTGGAACTGGAAGTACTTCGGCCCCTTGTAGGTCGACACGGTGATCGCGTTGGCGCGCTCGATGCCGATCTCGCCGGTCGGCGCGTCATTGAAGTACTCGTTGACGTAGCCGGTCAGGTCGGTGCTCGTCTGCGCCTCGAGCTGGCTCGGGAAGGTGCCCGCGTTCACGAACGCCTTGATCTGCGTCTCGGGTGCGGTCAGCCAGTCGGCGAGCTGCTGCGCCGCCTCGACGTTGGCGCCGTTGGCCGGGACGACGAGGTACGAACCGCCCCAGTTGCCACCGCCCTCGGGGAAGGCGTCGGCGACATCCCAGCCCGTGACCTCGGGCGCTTCGCCCGCGATGATGCCGTGCATCCACGGCGGGCAGAGCATGGCGGCGAACTCGCCGCCGGCCATGGCCGCGTACCAGTCGTCGCTCCACTGGCCGGGGAAGGCCGAGATCGGGATCGCCTGGTCGACGACGGTCTCGTAGGCGGCGCGGATCTCGGGGTTCTCGGCGGCGATGATGGCGCCGTCGGGCTCTTCGTACGCGAACTCGAGCTGGTTCACCAGGCCCTGCAGCACGGAGTTGGCCGAATCGATGAACGGCGTGCCGGTCTGGGCGACGTAGTCGGCGCCGACCTCGAAGAAGGCGTCCCACGTGGGGAAGAGCTCGGCGACGGCTTCGCGGTCGCTGGGCAGGCCGGCCGCTTCGAACAGGTCGCCGCGGTAGCAGACGGCCTGCGGTCCGATGTCGGTGCCGTACGCGACGAGGTTGCCGTCGGCGTCGGTCGCGGCGGCTTCCTTCCAGTCGAGCCAGCGGCCCCTCAGGTCGTCGGGGACGGGCGCGACGAGGTCGGAGTACTGCATCATCTCGGTGAACCAGTCGATCTCGACGGCTTCGACATCGCCGAGGCCGGACTTGCCGAGCTTCTGGAAGAAGTTCGCGCGGGCGTCGTTCGAGGTCGCGGCCTTGTTGTGCACGACCTTGATGCCGGTCTCTTCGGTGAACTCGGCCAGGAGTTCGTCGGTGTAGCCCATGTCGTTGAAGGTCGAGAGCGTGAGGGTCACGTCGCCGTCGGCCCCGGGGTCGGGCGAGTCCCCGCCACCGGAACAGCCGGCGAGGACCATGGCGGTCGCAGAGAGGGCGGCCACGGCCACGGCGCCCTTGCGGATGGCTCGAGTGTTCACTGTCACTCCTATGTGTTGTCAGGTCGGTTGATGCTACGTGCAGGATCGGTCGCGGTGCGGCGTCCGGTCGTTCGTGGGAGCGGTCCCACCGAAGTGGCGCCCACACTACGGGAGCGCTCCCACGAGCGCAAGACCCCGATCTCCTTGACCGCGAGACTGCATCGGGGCGCCGAAACCGTGGGGTTCACCCGCTGTCTCGACCCGCCGTTGCAGTCTCGCGGTCAGGAGCGGGGGCGGGAGGGCGGGCGGCCGTAGACTGTCAGGGTCCCCCCGCCCGCGACATTCCGGAGCCCCGTCATGCCCACCATCGTCGTCGACGTCATGCCCAAGGCCGAGCTGCTGGACCCGCAGGGGAAGGCGGTGTCGGGTGCACTGAGCCGTCTCGGCGTCGACGCCATCACGGGCGTCCGCATCGGCAAGCGCTTCGAGCTCACCGTCGAGGGCGAGGTCGACGAGGCCACCCTCGCGACGGCCCGCCGCATCGCCGACGAGATCCTCTCGAACTCCGTCATCGAAGACGTCGTCGGCATCGAGGTCGTCGAATGACCGTCCGCATCGGCGTCATCACCTTCCCCGGCTCGCTCGACGATCGCGACGCGCAGCGCGCGATCCGCGTCGCCGGCGCCGAACCCGTCGCCCTCTGGCACGGCTCGCACGATCTCGACGGCGTCGACGCGCTCGTGCTGCCCGGAGGCTTCAGCTACGGCGACTACCTGCGCGCCGGCGCGATCGCGGCCCTCGCGCCGATCATGACCGAAGTGTCGGATGCCGCGGCGAAGGGCATGCCGATCCTCGGCATCTGCAACGGCTTCCAGATGCTCGTCGAGGCGCACCTGCTGCCCGGCGGCCTCATCCGCAATGCGCACCAGCAGTTCATCCGCCGCGACCAGCGCCTGCGGGTCGAGAACGCCGACACGGCGTGGACGAGCGACTTCACGGCCGGCCAGGAGATCACGATCCCGCTCAAGAACGCCGACGGCGGCTACATCGCCTCGGAGTCCGAGCTGGACCGCCTCGAGGGCGAAGGCCTCGTCGCGTTCCGCTATGTCGGCGTGAACCCGAACGGGTCGCTGCGCGACATCGCCGGCATCGCGAACGAGCGCGGCAACGTCGTGGGTCTCATGCCGCACCCCGAGCACGCCGTCGAAGAGGGCTTCGGCCCGAACACCCCCGCCGCGATGCGGTCGGGCGTCGACGGCCTGCCGTTCTTCACCTCGGCGGTCGCCGCCGTCGTCGGCGCAGCCGCCTGACCCCCGGCATCCGGCGCCTCGATATCGTGGAGCGGTGAGCCGCCCCCTCGTCATCAGTGTCCCCACGCAGGAGTTCGCCGACGATCTGCGTGACCTTCCCGACGACGTCGAGATCGTCGTGTGGTCGATGGAAGATGCGGCGCCCCGCGCGCATCTCGACATCGTCATGCCGCCGTACATGTCCACGACGCGCGTGCTCGACCGGCTGCACGGCGTCTCGGTCGGGCTCGTGCAGGGGGAGTCGATCGGATACGACGGCTTCGCGCGGCTTCTGCCCGCGGGACTCGTCTTCGCCAATGCGGCATCCGTGCACGAGGCATCCACGGCCGAGCTCGCCCTCGCCCTCACGCTCGCCTCGCAGCGCAGCCTGCCGCAGTTCGTGCGCGCGCAGGACGCGCACCGATGGGCACCCGAAGAGACGGGGAGCCTCGCCGACCGCCGCGTGCTGCTGCTCGGCTACGGCGGCGTGGGCAAGGCCGTCGCGGCACGCCTGGCACCCTTCGAGACCGCGCTGACGGTCGTCGCCTCGCGGGCGCGCGACGAGAGCGGCGTCGCCGTGCACGGCATCGACGAGCTGCCCGCGCTGCTGCGCGACACCGAGATCGTGATCCTCACCCTGCCCGGCGGGGACGCGACGCGCCGCATGGTCGACGCGGCCTTCCTCGCCGCACTGCCCGACAGCGCGCTCGTCGTCAACGTCGGGCGCGGATCGCTCGTCGACACCGACGCGCTCGTCGCCGAGGTCGCGAGCGGGCGCCTGCGTGCTGCCCTCGACGTGACCGACCCCGAGCCGCTTCCCGCCGACCACCCGCTGTGGTCACTGCCGGGAGCGCTCATCGTGCCGCACGTCGGCGGCGCGTCAGCGGCCATGCGCCCGCGCATGACGGCGCTGCTGCGCGCTCAGATCGAGCGGATGCGTGCGGGCGAGGAGCCGTTGAACGTCGTGATCCGCACCTGAGCTAACGTCGTGATCCGCACCGGAGCTCAGGCGGTGAAGACCGCGTGCGTGTCGGGCACGAGGGCACGGCCGCCGAGCGCCGTGAGCTCCATGAGCACGCTCGTCGCGACGACGACGCCGCCGAGCGTGGGAACGAGCTCGTGCGCGGCCCGGAGGGTGCCGCCCGTGGCCAGCACGTCGTCGACCAGCAGCACGCGCGTTCCGGGGGCGATGTCGTCGTGGGCTTCGATCGTCGCGGTGCCGTACTCGAGCGAGTACGAGACGGATGCCGCCGGCCGAGGCAGCTTGCCCGCCTTGCGGATCGGCACGAGACCCACCCCCGCCGCCGTCGCGACCGCGCCCGCGAGCAGGAACCCGCGCGCCTCGATACCCGCCACGACGTCGAACTGCCCCTCGAAGGGATCGATCATCGCGTCGATGACGGTGCGGAAGGCTGCCGCATCGGCCAGGAGCGGCGTGATGTCGCGGAACTTCACGCCCGGTTCGGGGTAGTCCGCGATCGTGCGGATGAGCGATTCGGCGCGGGCGAGGGGTTCGGTCACCCGCCTACGATACCCGGGCTGCCGGGAATGTAAGCGCTTGCACTATCCTGGACCGATGACGTCGACACAATCCACCGAGCTCTCCGCGCTCACCGGCTCCCCCACGGGGAACGAGTGGTGGCGCACCGCCGTGATCTATCAGATCTACCCCCGTTCCTTCTCGGACAGCTCGGGCGACGGGATCGGCGACCTGCCCGGCATCACGGCACGGCTCGACGACCTTGCGACCCTCGGCATCGACGCGATCTGGCTGAGCCCGTTCCAGCGGTCCCCGCAGAAGGACGCCGGCTACGACGTCGCCGACTACTGCGACGTGGACCCGCTGTTCGGCACCCTCGCCGACTTCGACACGATGCTCGCGGCGACGCACGCGCGCGGCATCCGCATCATCGTCGATCTCGTGCCGAACCACTCGTCGGATCAGCACGTCTGGTTCCAGGAGGCCCTCGCCGCAGACCCCGGAAGCCCCGAGCGCGCCCGCTACATGTTCCGCGACGGCACGGGCGAGAACGGCGACCTGCCACCGAACAACTGGGAGTCGGTCTTCGGCGGTCCCGCCTGGACGCGCATCGTCGAGGCCGACGGCACGCCCGGACAGTGGTACCTGCACCTGTTCGACTCGTCGCAGCCCGATTTCGACTGGTCGAACGATGAGGTCCGCGCCGAGTTCCGCCGCATCCTGCGCTTCTGGCTCGACCGCGGTGTCGACGGATTCCGCGTCGACGTCGCGCACGGACTGGTCAAGGCCGACGGTCTGCCGGACTACACGCCCGACCCCGCGGCGGGCTCGATGGGCGGCGAAGCCGAAGAGGTGCCGTACTGGGGCCAGGAGGGCGTCCACGAGATATACCGGGACTGGCATGAGCTGTTCGCGGAGTACGACGGCGATCGCGCGCTGTGCGCCGAGGCTTGGCTGTCGACGCCCGAGAAGACCGCCCTGTGGGTGCGTCCCGACGAGATGCACCAGGCGTTCAACTTCGCCTACCTCGAGACCGGCTGGGATGCCGCCGCGCTGCACGACGTCATCACGCGGTCGCTCGAGGCGTACGGCGCCGTCGGGGCTCCGAGCACGTGGGTCCTGTCGAACCATGACGTCGTGCGGCACGCGTCGCGACTCGCCCTGACGGCCGACAACCCGCAGGGGCACGGCATCGGCCCGGACTCGCCCGGCAAGCCGATCGCCGAGGTGGGCCTGCGCCGTGCGCGCGCCGCCACGACGCTCATGCTCGCCCTGCCCGGCTCCGCCTATGTGTACCAGGGCGAAGAGCTCGGCCTGCCCGAGGTCATCGACATCCCCGCAGACGCACGCCAGGACCCGACCTGGTTCCGCACGAACGGCGAACGCTACGGCCGTGACGGATGCCGCGTGCCGATCCCGTGGACGGCGGACGGCCCGTCCTACGGCTTCAGCGACTCCGGCGCCTCGTGGCTGCCGCAGCCGGCCGAATGGGCCGCGCTCGCCCGCGATGTGCAGGTCTCGGATCCCGAGTCGACCCTGTCGCTGTACCGCGAACTGCTGGCGGCCCGCGCCGCGCACGGACTCGGTGCGGGCTCGCTCCTGTGGCTCGACGGGTTCGACGACGGCGTCGTCGCATTCCGCAACGGGAATGTCACGGTCATCGCCAACGTCGCGGCTCGTCCGATCCCGATGCCGGAGGGTATCGTCGTCGTCGCGAGCGGTGACGTGTCGGATGGCATGCTGCCCGCCGACACGGCGGTCTGGCTCCTCGACGACTGAACCTGGCGGAAGAGAGCGACGACGTGGTCGGCATCAGTGAGGTCGCCCGTGCGGCGGGTGTCTCGACGGCGACCGTGTCGCGCGCCCTGAGCGGTCGCGGTCACGTGTCGGCCGCGACCCGTCTGCGCGTCGAGACGGCGGCGAAGAGCCTCGGCTACGTCGTCTCGTCGTCGGCGTCGAGCCTCGCCTCGGGCCGCACCCGCAACATCGGCGTGCTCGTGCCGTTCCTCGACCGCTGGTTCTTCTCGACGGTGCTCAGCGGCATCGCCTCCGCGCTCATGCGCCGCGGCTACGACATCACGCTCTACTCCCTCACGGCCGACCGCGGCGAACGCCATGAGATCTTCGAGACGTTCCTGCGGCGACGGCGCGTCGACGGTGTCATCGCGATCGCGCTCGAGCTCGATCAGGCCGAGACCGACCGGCTGGCCGAACTGGGGCTCCCCGTCATCGCGATCGGCGGACCCAACCCGCGCCTGACGACCCTCACGGTCGACGACGTCTCGGTCGCGCGACTCGCGACCGAGCACCTGATCGCGCTCGGCCACCGCGACATCGCGCACATCGGCGCCAGCCCCGAGTTCGACATCGACTTCCACATCCCCACCCGTCGCCGCCTCGGGTTCGAGCAGGCGCTCTCAGATGCCGGCATCCCCACCCGCGCCGCTCTCTACGAGCCGGCGGACTTCACGATCGAGGGCGGCTTCCGCGCGGCCAGGCACCTGCTCGAGCGGCCCGGCGAGCGACCCACGGCGATCTTCGCCGCGTCGGACGAGATGGCGATCGGCGCGTTGCTGGCCGCCCGCGAACTCGGATGCCGCGTGCCCGACGACCTGTCGGTCATCGGCATCGACGGCCACGAGCACGGCGAGTTCTTCCGCCTCACGACGGTGGACCAGTTCCCGCTCGGGCAGGGGGCGCGCGCCGCAGAGGCGATCCTCGACGAGCTCGAGGCGCCCGGTGATCACCACGATCCCGCGCGCCTGCCGTTCGAGCTCATCGTGCGCGACTCGACCGCCCGGCGCTGAGCCGCGGCATCCGGCGGTCACGGGATCGACCGAGGTCGCGTGAGTAGGCTCGGCAGCATGGCCATCGACCTCGAAGCGCTCTACATCGACCTGCACCGCCACCCCGAGCTGTCGTTCCAGGAGACCCGCACGGCCGGCGTCATCGCGCAGCACCTCACCGAGCTCGGACTCGAGTTCGAAGAGGGCGTGGGCCGCACGGGCCTGGTGACCGTGATCCGCAACGGCGACGGCCCCGTCGTGTGGCTGCGCGCCGACATGGACGCCCTCCCCGTCGAAGAGCAGACGGGCCTCGCCTACGCCTCGACCGCCCGGGGCGTCGACCCCGCGGGGCTCGACGTGCCCGTCATGCACGCGTGCGGACACGACATGCACGTGGCCGCCCTCATCGGCGCGCTCGAGCGGCTCGTCTCGACGAAGGACGAGTGGTCGGGCACCGTCGTCGCGGTCTTCCAGCCGGCAGAGGAGTACGGCGCCGGTTCACTGGCGATGATCGCCGACGGCGTGCTCGATCGGTATCCGCACCCCGACATCGTGCTCGGGCAGCACGTGACACCGCTGCCCGCGGGCACGATCGGCGTGCGGGGCGGCACGCAGATGGCGGCATCCGACGGCATCACCGTGACCCTGCTCGGCCGCGGCGGCCACGGGTCACGGCCGCACTCGACGATCGACCCCGTCGTCATGGCGGCGGCGACGGTCATGCGGCTGCAGACGATCGTGTCGCGCGAAGTCGATCCGCGCGACGTCGCCGTCGTGACGGTCGGCTCGATCCACGCCGGACTGAAGAACAACATCATCCCGGCGGAAGCGCGTCTCGAGCTGAGCCTGCGGTATCCGGACGAGACGACCCGCGCCGCCGTGCTCGAGAAGGTCGAGCGCATCGTGCGGGCCGAAGCCCAGGCATCCGGAGCCGAGCAGGAGCCGGTCATCGCGACCGACCACTCGCTGCCCCCCACGATCAACGACGACGCCGCGACGGCGCGGCTGACGCTCGCCTTCGACCGCGCGTTCGGCGAGGGCACCGTCGTCGATCCGGGCATGTTCACCGGCAGCGAGGACGTGTCATGGTTCGCTCGCGAGTCCGGTGCGCCCCTCGTCTTCTGGTTCTGGGGCGGGGTCGACCCCGAGACGTACGCGACGGCCGCGGCAGCGGGCACCATCGCGAGCGACATCCCCACGAATCACTCGCCGTTCTTCGCACCGGTGCTGCACCCGACCCTCGAGAACGGTGTCGACGGCCTCGTCGTCGCCGCGCGGGAGTTCCTCGGCGGGCGGTGAGGCTCTACTTCGACGACGAGGAGCCGCCGCACGAGATCGCGTTCGCCGCGCTGACGGATACGGCCGCGCTCTCGAGGATCACGGGGACGTGGATCGAGGAGCTGCCGCAGGACGCGATGCTGCTCCGGCATCCTCGCGGGCGTCGGCGAGCCGCATCCCCGAAAGGAGCCCCGGCAGGCCCCGCCCGGAAGCCGTCGTGAAGAAGACGAGCAGCGACAGCAGGACGAAGACCGCCGACGCGAGATTCCAGGGCATCGGAAGGAGCCCGAGGAGCGCCGCGCCGCTGACTCCGCCGACCCAGCGAAGGGGGCGCGCGACCAGCGCCGGAAGCCGTCCCCCGCGATAACGGAGCTGCACGGCGAGGTCGCCGATCGACCGGCCCGTCGCGACGATGACGATGAGCCAGATCGCCGCTGCCGCGCAGGTCGCGGTGACGGACGCGACGTGCCCGGCGAGCAGGGCTTCGCGCTGCCCCGTGAACTCCAGTACGAGCTGGGTCGTGATGGCGACGGTGAAGTACAGCAGGCCGAATCCCACGACGTCGCACACGATCGCGACGAAGCGGCGCCCGCGGGTGACGGGATGCGGCAGGGCGGCATCCGTCGCGCGATGCGCA
Organism: Microbacterium sp. NPDC055910; assembly: GCF_042271185.1. Classification (NCBI taxonomy): domain Bacteria; kingdom Bacillati; phylum Actinomycetota; class Actinomycetes; order Micrococcales; family Microbacteriaceae; genus Microbacterium; species Microbacterium sp. NPDC055910. The sequence continues at coordinate 22,660 of NZ_JBHJZS010000035.1, read as the reverse complement.
CCGCGGTACCGCTTCGGGACGACGAGCGACAGGACGGACCCGAGCACGGCTCCCGTCGTGTTGGTCAGCATGTCGTCGACGTCGAAGACCCGATAGGCGCACGGGTAGACGCCCCACACGCCGGTCAGCTGGGTCGTCTCGATGAATGCCGACAGACCGAGACCGACGACGAAGGCGATGAGGATGCCGCGGCCGCCGAGCACGCGGATGAAGAAGCCGAGCGGTGTGAACAGCAGCACGTTGAGCAGCAGCTGCAGGACGGCGGGGTCGGTCAGCGTGTTGCCGGGACGGCGCATCGCGCCGCGCACGTCGTCGACGAACTGGAACAGATCGAGGTTCACCCCGGCGCAGCGGATCGTGTCGGGATCGGGCAGCGGCAGCAGCGTGTACGTCCAGATCGCCCAGAAGTAGACCAGCGCCGCAGCCCACAGCACGAAGCGACCGAAGCTCAGCCCTCCGCGCCGGCGATAGCTGATCGCGACGAAGGGCACGAAGAAGACGAACCCGACGGCGGCGCCGATGAAGATGGCCAGAATGCCGAGGATGACCTGTTCGTCCACGCCAGAATCATGTCATCCCTCGCGTGCGCGCTTCGCGCACACGGGCCGAGACGGCACGCAATGACGGTGGACGGCGCCGCGGCGCGGCATCCCGCGTAGCCTGGAGGGATGAGCGCCACGACGACCGACTTCGACGTCGCGGCCGTGCGCGCGGACTTCCCGATCCTGTCGCAGACCCTCAACGGGCGGCCGCTCGTCTACCTCGATGCGGGCGCGACGAGCCAGAAGCCGCAGGCCGTGCTCGACGCCGAGATCGACTTCCTCACGCGGGCGAACTCCGCCGTGCACCGCGGCGCGCACACGCTGGCCGCCGAGGCGACCGAGGTCTTCGAGGACGCCCGCTCGACCGTCGCCGGGTTCCTCGGGGCGCGACCCGACCAGCTGGTGTGGACGAGCGGCGCCACCGCCGCCCTCAACCTCGTCGCCTACGCGATCGGCAACGCCACGGCGGGGCGCGGCAGCGCGCGGTTCGCCCTCGCCCCGGGCGACGAGCTCGTCGTGACCGAGACCGAGCACCACGCGAACCTCATCCCCTGGCAGGAGCTCGCCGCCCGCACGGGCGCCGTGCTGCGCCACATCCCCGTGCGCGATGACGGCACGCTCGACCTCGAGGTCGCGGCATCCGTCATCGGCGAACGCACGCGCGTCGTCGCCTTCACGCACGTCTCGAACGTGCTCGGCATCGTCAATCCCGTCGCCGAGATCGCCGCGCTCGCCCGTGCCGCCGGTGCGCTCACGGTGCTGGATGCGTGCCAGTCGGTGCCGCACCTGCCGTTCGACTTCGCCGAGCTCGGCGTCGACCTCGCGGCGTTCTCCGGGCACAAGATGCTCGGCCCGTACGGCGTCGGCGGACTGCTCGGGCGCAGCGACGTGCTCGAAGACCTGCCGCCCTTCCTCACGGGCGGATCGATGGTGACGACCGTGACCCTCGACGAGGCCGGCTTCCTGCCGCCGCCGCAGAAGTTCGAAGCCGGCACGCAGCCCGTGTCGCAGGCGATCGGCCTCGCTGCCGCCGTGCGCTATCTCGACGGGCTCGGGATGCCGCGCGTGCACGCCCGCGAGCGGAGGCTCGAGCAGCGCATGCTCGAGGGGCTGCGTGGGATCGACGGCGTGCGGGTGCTGGGCGACCCTTCGACAAGCTCAGGGAGCGCGACAAGCTCAGGGAGCGCGACAAGCTCAGGGAGCGCGACAGGCCCAGGGGTCGAGCGGATCGCGATCGCGGCGTTCGACGTCGACGGGGTGCACGCGCACGACGTGGGGCAGTTCCTCGACGACCGCGGCGTCGCGGTGCGCGTGGGTCACCACTGCGCCAAGCCGCTGCACGCACGACTCGGCCTGACGGCGTCGGTGCGGGCGTCGGCATCCGTCTTCACGACGGAGGACGACATCGACGTGTTCCTCGACGCCGTCGCGGGCGTGCGTGGGTTCTTCGGAGTCGGCGCATGAGCGGCCTCGAGGCGCTGTACCAGGAGCTGCTGCTGGACCACTCCAAGCGTCCGCGCGGCAAGGAGCTCGCCGACGAGCACGGTCGCTCGGCGACGTCGCACCAGCACAATCCGGTATGCGGCGACGACGTCACGCTGCGCGTGCGGCTCGACGAGGCCGGCGAGACGATTCGCGATGTCACGTGGGACGGCGCCGGCTGCTCGGTCTCGCAGGCGTCGGCCTCGATGCTCAGCGAGCTCGTCGAGGGGTTGCCCGTCGGCGAGGCGTCCGCCCTGATCGACGGGTTCCGCACGGCGCTGCGCTCGCGCGGCGCGATCCCCCTCGACGAGGACGTCTACCTGGATGCCGCCGCGCTCTCGGGCGTCTCGAAGTACGTCGCGCGCGTGAAGTGCGCCATGCTCGCGTGGGTCGCACTCGAAGATGCCCTCGCCCGCGCCTGACGCGTCGACAACTCCGGACCCGTCGACGCGAACCGGCCCCTGGGCCCGGCCGGCGCAGTTTCGTCCGGAGTTGTCGACGCCCGTCGCCCGATAGCACACCCGCCCGGGGAGCGCCGCCCCCTGGAGCCGGCCGAGCGGCTTTGGCATCGTGGCGGAATGGCACACACTCAGCAGTCCGCCGCCCACCCCCTGCGCGAAGACGGCGTGTCGCTGCTCGTGCGGGGCTACGGCATCAGCGCCCACATCTGGCGGCGCGTGCGCGACGGCGCGCGATCGGCTCCCATGCGGCTGCTCGCCAAGGACGCGATGTTCGTGCGCGGGGCGGAGGGCGTCGCGCTGTTCTATGACGGCGAGCGCATCGCCCGGCACGGGGCGATGCCGAAGATCGTCCAGGAGACCCTCTTCGGCCACGACTCGGTGCACAGCCTCGACGGCGCGGCGCACCGCCACCGCAAGGCGACCTTCGTCGACGTCGCCTACGAAGACGCGCAGGTCGAGCGCCTGACCCCGCTGCTCGAGCACGAGTGGCAGTTCGAGCGCGACTCGTGGCTCGCGGGTGGTCGGCGCAGCGCCTACGACGCGGCGGTCGGAGCCTTCGGCCGGGCCATCATGCGCTGGGCCGGGCTCCCGGGCACCCCCGATGCGCAGACGCGATGGGCGACGCGCCTCGCCCAGATCGTCGACGGCTTCGGCGCTCCCTACTCGCCGTCGTTCGTGCTCGCGCAGCTCAACCGGCTCTGGTCGGATCGGCACGCCGCCCGCCTCATCGAGGCCGTCCGCGACGGGCGGCTCGCGACCCGCGAGGGCACGGCGCTGCACGAATGGGCCTGGCATACGGATGCCGCGGGCGAAAGGCTCTCGCCGAAGCTGGCCGGCGTCGAGCTGCAGAACAGCATGCGGCCCATGATCGCCGTCGCCCGCTTCGTCGCGTTCGCGGCGAAGGAGCTGCACGATCGCCCCGAATGGCGGCAGCGCATCGCCGCAGAGACCGAAGAGCGGGGCACGCTCACTCACGGGCCGCTCGCGACGGCGTTCGCGCAGGAGATCCGTCGCACGGCGCCCTTCGTTCCGATGCTGCCGGCGTGGGCGACGACCGATGTCGAGATCGACGGGCAGCATCTCGCCGCCGGCGGCCGCGTCGTGCTCGACATCCTCGGGACGAACACCGACGACCGGTCATGGAATGACGCCGACGCCTTCGACCCCGATCGCTTCGTCGGCGTCGACGACTACGAGGCGATCGCCGCCTTCGTCCCGCACGGCGGCGCGTCGGTTCCGGACGGCCACCGCTGCCCGGGCGAGAAGCTCGCGATCGCGGGACTCGCCGCCGCGGTCGCGACCCTGAGCGACCCGCGTCTGACGATCCTCGACGAGGGCCTCGACGTCAACGAACGGCGTCTGCCGACGAAGCCCCGATCCGGCGGCAAGATCCGCTGCCCCTTCCACTGACGCTGACGTCGCCGAGCCCGACGACCCTTCGACAAGCTCAGGGACCGATCCAAGCTCAGGGACCGGTCCAAGCTCAGGGACCGATCCCACCCTCAGAGACCGAAACCACCCTCAGGGACCGAAACCACCTCAGGGACCGAAACCACGCTCGGGGAGCCGAAACCACGCTCGGGGAGCCGAAAGTTGCGGCGACGACGACACTTCGGCAAGCGCTCAGCCGAGGCCGCGGCGCTCCTCACCGGACGCCGCTTCACCGTCGACGGGTTTGCGGGAGAGGCCGACCGAACCCGCACCCGGTTCCTTAGACAGTGCCGCCGTGACGGCTACCGATTCGTCGACGCTCGGGTAACGCGGCCGCAGCTGCACGGCGTTCCGGGCGCGCTGCTCGCGCTTCGCCTTGCGCGATGCCGCGAAGAGGTTGAGCGCCTCGACGAAGATCGCGAACGCCATCGGGCCGTAGATGAGGGCCTTGTCGATGTGGAAACCGAAGCCCTCGGCGATCAGGAACACCCCGATCAGCAGCAGGAACGACAGCGCCAGCATCTTGACCGTGGGGTGCGCGTTGACGAACCCGAAGATGAACCGGGCGGCGAACAGCATGATGCCGAACGACAGCACGACGACCGTGATGATGATCAGCATGTTCGTCGTCATGCCGACCGCCGTGATGACCGAGTCGAGAGAGAAGACGAGGTCGAGCACGAGGATCTGGGCGATGACCGATCCGAACGTCACCCCCTTGCCGTTCGACGTGCCCTCGGATTCCTCCTCGCCCTCGAGCTTGTGATGGATCTCGGTGACGGCCTTGTAGACGAGGAAGAGACCGCCCGCGATGAGGATGAAGTCCTTCCACGAGAACCCGAGGTCGCCGATCGAGAAGATCTCCTCGGTCAGCGTGATGAGCCACCCGGCGAAGAAGACCAGAATGATGCGCATCAGCATCGCGAGCGTGAGCCCGAGGTTGCGCGCCTTCGCCTGCTGCTCCTTGGGCAGCTTCGAGGCGAGGATCGAGATGAAGATGACGTTGTCGACCCCGAGGACGACTTCGAGCACGAACAGCGTCAGGAAGACGGCGATGAGGTCGGGCGTGAAGGCGAAAGAGAAGTCCACGCAGTGATCTTAGGGTCGGGATGCCGCTGCTCCGCGAGGGCTTGCGGCATCCCTCCCCGTCGTGCTCAGGCCTCGGCGAGCACGCGTTCCAGCCGCGCGTAGCTGGACTCCATGCCATCGGCCATGCCCGTGGCCAGCACCATGTCGCGCGTCGCGCTGTCGGGGTACTCGATGAGCGTCGTGATGAGGGTCGCGCCGTCCTCTTCTTCGAGCTGCAGATCGTTGAGCGTCGACGGGTAGTCGGTGCCCGTCATGTGCTCGGTCGTGACGCCCCGACGCGGCGGTTCGCTGAGCACCGTCTCGCCGTCGAACCCGAAGCGCTCCCCCTCGGTGCCGGGGAGGGGCTCCCACTCGTACCGGTAGCGCCCGCCCACGGCAGGGTCGACGTCGCACACCGACATCCGCCAGCCATCGGGCCCCAGCATCCATTGCCGGATCAGGTCCGGCTCGGTGTGCGCGCGCCAGACGAGCTCACGCGGACCTTCGATGAGCCGCGTGATGCGCACGTGGGTGTCATCGAGGATCTCGGTGCGCGTGCCTTTGCCGGCCGCATACTCGCGCAGCCCCTGCAGCACGCGGTCGAGCTGGTTGATCGCCATCGTCGATCCCTCGACGGCGCCGAACGCGACGACCTGTTCGAGCGCATCGGCGGAGTCGAAGTACGTCGTGTTGATCAGGCGTGACCCGGTCTCGGTCGGCTCGAACCGGAAGACGACGCGCATGGCGGGCATCCCCTCGAGCGGCGCACCATCCTCATTGATGAAGTTGTCGAGCACGGTGAACCCACGCGGCTCGTCGATCTCGAGGAACTCCCACGACCCCGACGATTTCTCACCCTGCGGGCTCGTCATCGTATAGACGGCGCGACCACCGACGGTGAGATCGAAGGTCGGAAACGTCGCGGGCCATCCGGGCGGGCCCCAGAACCGCTCGAGCTGGCTCGGATCGGTGAACGCGCTCCAGACCCGTTCGACGGGCGCATCGAAATCGGCCGTGAGCGTCATGGTGAGCGCTTCGGGGTCGGTCGTGACATCGGTGACAGGCATGATCAAGCTCCTTCTTCTTCGGAGGGTTCGGACGGTTCGGTCGCTGGGGCGGACAGCAGCGCATCGAGACGCGAGATGCGGGCGCGCCAGAGTTCTTCGTAGCGCGCGAGCAGTGCACGGGCGCGAGCGATCATGGCCGGATCCGCTCGCACGAGTCGTTCGCGCCCCTCGGCGCGCTTGACGATGAGCCGCGCGGCCTCGAGCACCGAGACGTGCTTCTGCACCGCGGCGAATGACATGTCGTACTCGGCCGCGAGCATCGAGATCGACAGTTCGTCGTCGATCGTGCGCCGCACGATGTCGCGCCGCGTCGTGTCGGCGAGCGCCTGGAAGACGCGGTCGATCTCGTCATCGCTGAGTTCCCTTTGTGCAACCATTTGGTTGCACGTTACTCCCGATTCACGCTCTCGGCAATACCTCTGCAACCCCCGGAGCCGCGACTGGGGTCAGGTCCGCGCTCACCTTCGTGCCGAACAGTGATGCCCCGGCTCACCGAACTCGCGGTCGACGATCTGACCGAGGCTCGCGATCGGTCGCGGGCGTGAGACGGGCGCGAATGGCGCCGGAAGGTGTCGCACGGGGTGCCGCGCCTCAGCGAGCACGACTCCAGACGGACCGCTCGCGCAGCGCGAACTCGCGGAACCTCGTGGCGGGACGACCCGTGAGCTTGCGGACCATCCGGTTGGGGAACGCGGAGACGTTGAATCGCACGACGCGGTAGATCATGCGCTGCACGGCGATGTAGTCGGCGGGCGCGCCCTGCTCGGCGAGGCGGGCGAGATATTCCTGCTCGGTGGGCCGCGGGTAGCGGATGACACGGCCGAGGACCTCGGAGAGGATGCGCGCGACGTTGCGGTAGGTGAGGGTCTGCTCGCCGTTCAGGGTGTATTTCCTGCCCTCGTGGCCGGGTGAGGTGAACACGGCGGCGGCGACGTCGCCGATGTCGCGGGCGTCGATGAACGCGGTGAAGGCGTGACCCGCGGGGACGTAGATCTCGTCGTCGTCGCGGATGCCGCCACGGTAGGTCGTGGAGAGGTTCTGCATGAAGAAGTTGGGGCGCAGGAACGTGAACGGCGCATTCCGGGCTTCGAGGTACTGTTCGACCCGATGGTGCGGAACCCCCTTGTTGTGCTGCACTCCCTGCAGGGAGAGGAACACGATCTGGCGGAAGCCGAGATCCATCGCGACGTCGATCACGGGGAACAGGTAGGTGTCGACATCCTCGATCGGCGGCGGTCGCATGAGGAACAGCCGGTCGCATCCGGTCATCGCCTCGCGCAGTGCGTCCTCGTCTGACCCGAACTCGAAGATTCTCCACTGCGCACCCGCCGGCAGGTCCGCGGCATCCGCCTCGCTGCGCACTCCCGCGACGACGCGCTCACCGCGGTCGAGGAGGAGCTCCACGACGGCGGAGCCGACCGTGCCGGTTGCTCCGGTCACGAACACGACGGGACGGGAATCATTCAGCATGTATGTATGTATGTATGTATGTATGTATGTATGTATGTATGTATGTATGTATGTATGTATGATACAGCTATGCATTCGTCTTTCGCGCGGATCGATGGGGCGCTCATCGACATGCGCCGGATCTGGGCACCGACCACGTCAGGGCGGGCCGCGCGGGGTGAGGCCGCGAGCGTCGACCTGTCGACGGTGCTGATCGTCACCGCGATCGGCGATGCGCCCGATGGGCTGTCGGTCGCCGACATCGCGAGCGAGCTGGGCGTCGCACCTGCAACGGCCAGCCGGCTGTGCGATCGCGCGGTCGTCGGCGGGTACGTCGCAAAGGCCAACGCCGCCGCCGACGCGCGCCGGCTCTCCCTCACGCTCACCCCGGCCGGCGGGGCCTTGCGAGCGCAGTCCGAAGCCTTCCGGCTCGACTACCTGCGCCGCATCCTGCACGTCTGGACATCTGAAGACGTCCAGACGTTCGAGCGGCTCCTCACCCGATTCGCCACCGCCGTGCACGTCGACCCCCCGACGCCTCCCCGAGGAGACATCCCATGAAGCTCACCGTTCTCGGCGGCACCGGTCGCACCGGCCGCCTCCTCGTCCCGGATCTTCTGAACGACGGCCATCAGCTGACCCTCCTGGTGCGCGACCCCGCCAAGGCCGCGCGGTGGGCCGATCAGGCGACGATCGTCGCCGGTGACATCCGCGACACCGGCGCTGTTGCGGAATCGCTGGACGGCGCCGACGCGGTCGTATCCGCCCTCGGGCCCGTCGGCAAAGACACCACACTCCTGCGCGACACGGCCCGCATCCTCTCGTCCGCGATGGCCGATGCCGATGTGACGCGCTACGTCGGCATCAGCGTCGCCGGCCTCACCCTCGAGGGCGATCGCAAGCGCGGCCGCGACAAGGTCATCTCCTGGCTGCTGAACAGGCTCGGCGGCGAGCTCGCGAAGGACAAGATCGCCGAACACGCCGCATGGGAAGAGAGTGATGTCGATTGGACGCTCGTCCGCGTCCCGCGACTCATCGACGGCGGAGCAGGAGCAGTCGAGGTCGACCCGCACCGCTCCGGACGCCGCACCACCCTCACTCGGGCGAACCTCGCCTGCTTCCTCGCCGACACCGTCGCAACCGGCTCCTATCCGCGACAGGCGCCGTTCGTCACAGACCTGCGGTAGCGCGGGCCCCGACGAGCCACTCTCACGACGGAGCGATGACGGCGACGCCGACCTCCCGTGCAGCACGTGCCAACCGCTCGTCATATGTGGCAATCGCATCGACTCCGAGCCGCAGTGCCCCGATGAGATGCAGCGCATCGAGCGAGCGCAGCGCAACGCCCGGCAGGAGGCCTGCCTCCCGGTAAAGGCTGAGCGGCAGGTCGTAGAGCGAGACGGCCGCGAGGATGTGGGTGACCTGGAGCTGCGGGAGAGCGTACCGGGTCGCGAGTCGGCGCAGCTCCGTTTCGAGCAGCAGCGTCGCAACCAGTTCAACGGAATCTCCGTCGGCCCATTTCACGAACGCGGCGGACTCCGGCTCCTCGACGAGAAGCTTGGCGGCGGCTGATGTGTCGAGATAGAACCGCGTCACCGCTCGCCTCGAAGATCGTCCAACGCTTCGGTGATCGTGCCGTCGACACGGCGTCGAGGCAGAGAACTGAAGCCACCCTGCCGCGTAGCGGGCTGCGCAAGCGGCAGGTCGGCAGCGGTTCGACCGATCGGAATGATCTGCGCAACGGCCGTCCCGTGATTCGTGACCGTATAGGAATCACCCGCAGCAACGCGCTTCAACACCTCCGCGCTGTTGTTGCGCATATCGCGGTGGCTGATCGTCTTCATCCCTCGAACGTAGCACGCGTAGCACAACCACGTGCGGCACATCTGTGCCAAGATCGGCCATTCCACTCGCGCGGCCGCGGCGCTGTCGCGATGGAGCACGACCTTCTCAGCCGCTGACTCGAAGATGCGCACGAAACCGAGACGGAAGGATCGGCCATGACCACGGATCGCGGAGACGACGTCGACACCCTGCGGCCGCGCGTCGTCGGAGACACCTCGCGGCTGCCCTCCATCCGGGGCGGCTCGGCCTGGCGGCTGGAGCCACCCACGCGAGGACTGGATGCGAACGTCATCGATCTTCCGCCCGGCGACGAGATCCGCAACCACGTCGGACCCGCCCTCGATGTGCTCATCCACGTCCTCGCCGGTGACGGATCCCTCGAAACCGATGACGGGAGCATCCCTCTCGCCGTCGGCACGATCGTGTGGCTTCCGCCACACTCGACGCGGCGCTTCCTCGCCGGCCCGCACGGCCTGCGCTACTTCTCGGTCCATCAGCGCAAGCCAGGGCTGACGATCGCCAGCCGCCCCCGCTGATCTGGCCCGAGGGCTTCACTCGTCCGCCCCCACCGGGGATACAGTCGATGCGTCACCGCGGCGAAGGGCAGGTGCTCCGACATGGCGGAAGCGGCCGGGATCATCAATCGGTCAGGTCCAAAGGACGGCGAGGCATTCCGCGGCATCCTGTCGCGGGCGACCGAACAGGCGCAGTCGGTGGCGGACGCCGTTCGCGACCTCGTCTACGACGTTCTGCCGCAGACGGTGGAGGTCGTGTGGCAGAAGCAGCGGTCGGTCGGATGGGGAATCGGCCCGAAGAAGTTCACCGAGCAGTTCGCCTACTTGATGCCGTTCAAGAACCACGTGACGCTCGGCTTCTACTACGGCGGCGACCTGCCCGACCCGAGTGGGCTGCTCCCCACGTCGGGTGGGCGGCAGGCGTCGGGACGTCTCGCGATGCGCAGCCTGAAGCTCGCGTCTGTCGACGAGGTGCAGCGCCCCGAGCTGCGCACGCTGATGGTCGCCGCGGTGGATCACCTGGAACCCGGTCCGACCGAACGCGAGCGTCCGGAGGGCTGACGAGGTCGTTGCCGGTGGTCACCACCCGTTATGCCGCTCCCAGGTGGGTGCCGGCGGGTTCACTCCGGTCAGGTGATATCGCTGGTGCTGGGATGCGGTCGCGCAGGCGTGGTTGGGAAGGATGCGCAGGCGCGTGCCGATCGGGATGTCGGGGAGCGGTCGGTGGCTGCCGTCGCGGATGGCGAGTTGGCCGTGCTCCTGACTGGCGGCGACCATGATCAGATCCCGGATGAGCTCGCCGTCGATCGTGGCGACGAGTCCGTAGCCCTGGTCGGTGCGCTGTGCGGCGGTGCCCCGGTCACGCGATGTGGCCATCCAGCCGCCGTCGGTGAGGATCCATCCGTGGGCGGGTTGGTGGCCGATGACGGTGACGACGACGGACAGCGCGATGTCCTCTGTCGTGCAGACTCCGATGCCGGCCATCACCAGATCGAAGAAGACGAAGTTGCCGGCCCGGACTTCGGTGACTCCCTCGAGCTGAGTGGCGGCGTGGGCGGTGGGCGTGGAGCCGATGCTGACGACGGGGCACGAAAGCCCGGCCGCATGCAGCCGCGCGGCTGCGTCGACGGCGGTGCTTCGTTCGTTCTCGGCCGCGGCCTGTCGACCCTCTGGGGTGGGGCTGTAGTAGGACTCGCCGGCGTGGTCGAGGACACCTCGCATGAGTTCCGCAGCATCCAGGATGCGGGCGATGTCCAGCAGTGTCGGGTCGTCCGGGCGCAGACCGCCCCGGTGCCCGTCGCAGTCGATCTCGATCAGAGCCGGCAGAGCGACGCCGTTCGTCGACGCGTAGTCGACGAACGCTTCGGCTTGGGCGACGCTGTCCAGCAGCAGCGTCAGGTCGACGCCGCCGCGGACGAGGGCTGCGGCGCGGGGCAGCTTGTGCGGGTCGATACCGACGGCGTAGAGGATGTCGGTGTATCCGGCGTCGGCGAAGTACTCCGCTTCGGCCAGTGTCGACACGGTGATCGGGCCGGTGCCGCTAGGGAAGACGCGGGATGCCACCTCGATGGACTTCGCGGTCTTGACGTGCAACCGCAGCGGCACCTGGAGGGTCTTCAGGTGGGTGCGCAGCCGGGCGATGTTGGCGTCGACGCGGTCGACGTCGAGCGCGAGGAAGGGGGTGTCTGGGGTGTGCAGAGTGGTCATCGGCTTCGGGTCGCTTCGTAGGCGGCGAGGATGTGTTCGGCGAGGGTGAGGTCCTGCAGCGCGAAGCCGGAGCTGTCGAAGATCGTGATCTGGTCAGCGGTCTGTCGTCCGGGTGCGGAGCCGGAGATCACGGCGCCGAGGGGTGTGATCGTGACGTGCTCGGGCGCGTGCTGGAACTCCCCGAGGGTGCGGGTCTGCTCGGCGACGTCGCAGAACAGCGCGGCGTGCTCGTAGAGCGCGGAGGGCAGCTCGCGTTTGCCAGGGCCGTCGGCTCCCATCGCCGACACGTGGGTTCCCGGCCGCACCCATCCCGCCTCGAAGAGCGGTTCCCGAGAGGTCGTGGCGGTCACGATGACATCGGCCGACGCGACTGCGGCGTCGATCGGAGCGGCCTGCGTGTGAATCGTGTTCAGGCGCGCACCGATCCGCGCGGCGAGGGCGTCGGCTTTCTCGGGGTCGCGTCCGGCGACCAGCACCGTGGTGATCGGACGGACCCGCGCGACGGCGATTGCTTCGTAGTACGCCTGCGTGCCGGTTCCCACGACGGCGAGGGTGGCCGCGTCGGGGCGGGCGAGGGTCTGCACGGCGAGCGCATCGGCCGCCGCGGTGCGCATCGCGTTTGCGGATGCCGCCTCGATGACCGCGGCCAGACGCCCCGTCGCAGGGTCGAGCAGGATCGTGGTCGACCCGTGGCGGGGGATTCCGAGTTCGCTGTTGCCGAGCCAGTAGGTGCCGATCTTCACCCCCGTCGCTGAGCCGGTGCTGCCGGACTTGAGAGTGAACCGCTGCCCCTCCACCGGGGTCCGCCCCACGACGACGGGGAAGACCATCCCTTCGGAGGTGAAAGCTGCGCGCGCGGCGTCCAGAGCGAGCTGTTCGTCGACGAGCTCACTGGTCACCGCCTCACTGAGATACTGCATCGCTGGTCTCCCTGATCTTGCGAAGGTCGTTGTAGAGGCCGGCCCGGGACACACCGAGCCGGGTCGCCACGGCGGCCGATGCGCCGCGGAGCTCGAAGATTCCCGCCGTGGCGAGGTCGCGGATCACGGCCGTCCGGGTCTGCCGGTCGAACCCTCGCGCCGCGATCCCCGCGGCCCGCTCGCGTTGCTCGACGATCCGGTTCATCATTTCCGTCAGCCCCGTCGGGAACTCGGTCACCGGCGCCGTTTCGGTCTCGGCGGCGGGAAGCCCGATGAGGTCGTTCACGGCCTCGGTGATCCGGTTCAGTGCGCTCACGTCCACGTTGATGCACAACGCGCCGATCAGTGCGCCGGCGTCGTCGCGCAGCGGGATCGTGGTGCTCTTGAGCAGCACCCCGTCGGGTGTGCGGGTGATGTAGTTGAGGTCGGTGGCGGCGTTGTCGCCGTCGGCGAGGACCCGGTGGCCTATCTCGCTCATCCCGTCACCCACCCGACGGCCGGTGACATCACCTGCCACCGCGATCACGGAACGGTCGGGGTCCCGGTAATCGTGCAGCACGATCTCGCAGGACCGCCCGAATGTCGCCGCGATCCCCGGCACGAGATCACGGACGGTCGCGAACACCCGGTCGGCGGAGTCGTTCATGCGCGGACCGCCTCGACCAGATCGCGGACCGTCGGAGCGGCTTTCAGACCCGACCCGCTCAGCATGACCACGGTGGTCTCGGCCGGATGGACCGTGCCGGCGTGCAGCAGCATCGAGTACGCGGCGGCGGCGGTGGCGCTCGTGGGCTCCACGAACAGGCCACGTGAGCACAGTTCGTCCAGAGCCCGCACGATGCGCTCCTCCGAGACCGCGACCGTCGAGCCTCCCGATTCGCGCAGCGCCGCGATCATCGGGGCCAGCCGCAATGGACGGGCGATCGCCGTGCCTTCGGCGATCGTCGGCAGGACGGGCCGCTCGACCGGAGTGTCGACGTGTGCGGTGAAGCTCGCGTCGACCGGGGAGCAGTTCACCGGCTGCGCGGCGAACAGTCGTGGCATCCTCGCGATCTGGCCGGCGTTCATCAGCTCACGGAAACCGAGGTAGCAGCCCAGCAGGCTGCTGCCGGCGCCGACGGAGATGACCACGTTGTCGGGAGCACGGAAGCCGAGGTCTTCCCACAGCTCGTACGCCTGCGTCTTCGTCCCCTGCAGGAAGAACGCCTGCCAGTTGTGGGACGCGTAGAACGCCGGCGCCGTCGCCTGACGGATCGCGGCGTTCTGCGACTCCTCCCGCGGGCCCTCCACCAATTCGACCTCGGCGCCGTATGCGCGCACCTGAGCGATCTTCGCCGGCGACGTCGTAGCCGGCGCGAAGATCTTCACCTGCAGCCCGCCGGCGGCCCCGTAGCCGGCGACGGAGGACCCGCCATTGCCGGAACTGTCCTCCAACACGCTGGTGACGCCACGGTCCCGCAGGTAGGACAGCATCACGCTCGTCCCCCGGTCCTTGAAACTCGCCGTCGGGCTGAACCACTCCGCCTTGAACAGCGGTCGCGCCGTTCCCTCCCACGCGTGCTCGATCAACGGGGTCACGCCTTCGCCCATGCTGATCGGAGACGGGATCTCGACCGGAAGCGCGGCGCGATATCGCCACAGCGACCGCTGCGAGTCGTCGATATCGCCTCGGCCGATCCCCGGCCCGGCGTCGATCCACAGCGGGCGACCCGAATCCGACCGCCACCTCGGCACGTCCAACGGGTACGACGAGCCATCGACGAGATCTCGATACCTTCGCATCACGCGTCCAGCCTAGACGAAACGAGTAGATCTGGACAGAGTGTCCAGGTATGCTCCTGGCTGCTAGAGCGGCCCGCTGAGATATCTCTGGATGGCCGGCGCGATCAGGCGGACGACCTCTTCGAAAGAGAGGTCGGCGAGCGGCTCGATCCGCAGGACATGCCGGGCGAATGCTGCTCCCGTGAGGTGTGCACCGGCGAGCGATGCTCGCAGTGCGGGCCGGTCGGCGCTGAGCGCCGGGATGGCGTGGGTGATCAGTCGCGACGTCACCAGGTCGCGCGATCGTTCCGCCGCGCGTTCGGAAGCCAGCGCCGTGCGCACCATCGCAAGCACCGGCGCGGCGGTTTCGGGGTTCTCCCAGAGGCTCAGATATGCACGCGTGATCCGCTCGCCGATGCCGTCGGGCGCGCCATCGATCGCTGCGGTGAGCGCTGCGGAATACCCGTCGGGCAGGGCGAGGGCCGCTTCGAAGAGACCGTCCTTACTGCCGTAGAAGTGCCGGATCATGCCGGGATCGACATCAGCAGCGGCGGCGATCGCGCGCAGCGAAGCCCCTGCATAGCCATCGCGGGAGAACAGCTCTCGTGCGGCCGAGAGGATCACGTCTTGCGTGCGATTGTCGCCCGGACGACGCCCGGGGCGGGTCTGCGGCTTGGGGGTCATCGCCCCTCAGGATATGTGGCGTTGCGACGCAATTCCACATATGGGGAGATTCGACTGGATCATCGCGCTTCCAGCCATTAGGCTCACGCCCAGAACTCCACGCTTGTGGAAATAACTCAGGAGCATGCATGTCCCTCACCCCCGCCGCGACCACCGACACGGCGACAGCGCCATCGAGCTGGAGCAAGGTCGCCGGTGTCGTCGCGATCCTGATCGCGATCATCGTCGTCTTCCTCCTCGCCTTCGCCCTGCCGAGCGTCAACTCGGAACCGCACGACATCCCGATCGCCGTCGTCGGGCCCGGCCAGGTGGTCACGGCGCTCGGTGATGCACTCGAGGAGAACGCGCCGGGTGGATTCGAGATCACCGTGGCCGATTCCGCCGACGACGCCCGGGAGCTGATCCTGAATCGTGACGTCTACGGGGCGTTCATCGTCGACCCGGCGAGCGGACTGACCGTGGACACGGCGTCGGCGGCGAGCTCCTACGTCGCGACGATCCTGGAGGCCGCCGCGCAGCAGATCGGTGCGGTGACATCGCTGCCGGTCGTCGTCGACGACGTCGTGCCGTTCCCGGAGGCGGATCCGCGCGGCATCGGACTGTCGGCGGGCGCCCTCCCGATGGCGCTCGGCGGATGGATCGCCGCCGTGGCGACGGTCGCGCTGGTTCGTGGAAACCGCCAGCGGCTCGCCACCGCAGGATCCTTCGCCGTACTCGGCGGACTCGCGCTCACCTCGACCCTCTATTTCTGGATCGGCACGTTCGAGGACAACTTCTGGATGACCACGCTGGGGGCCATGCTGGGCATCGCCGCGACCGCGTTCCTGGTGCTCGGCCTCGGACGACTCCTCAAGGGCGTCGGCATCGCGATCGCCGCGGTGCTGCTGATCCTGCTCGGCAATCCGCTGTCGGGCCTGTCGAGCGCGCCCGAGGTGCTGCCCGTGCCGTGGGGCGCGATCGGACAGCTCCTGCCGCCCGGCGCCACCGGGACACTGCTGCGCAACCTCGGGTTCTTCGACGGGGCTGCGACGCTGCATCCCATTCTCGTCCTCACCGCGTGGCTCGTGCTCGGGCTCGCCATGTACGCATTCGCCGTCGTCCGCGATCGACGCGGGGAGGGTCGGCTGACCGAGTAGGTCATCACACTCCGCTCCCGGCCCCCACGGGGCACCGCCCACGGCGGGTCGCAACTAGACTTGACCCGTCTGGCCACCCTCGAATTCCTGGAGCTCAGCCGCGTGACCACCCCCTCGCAGAATTCCGCGGCCGTCGCCGACACCGTCGCCAACGCCGCCGCCACCCCCGAGAAAGAGCAGCCGTACGCGGCGCTCGGCCTCAAAGACGACGAATACGCCGAGATCCGCCGGATCCTCGGCCGCCGCCCGACATCGGGTGAGCTGGCGATGTACTCCGTCATGTGGAGCGAGCACTGCTCGTACAAGTCGAGCAAGATCTACCTGCGGAAGTTCGGGCAGAAGGTCTCGGACGAGATGAAGACCCGCCTCATGGTGGGCATGGGACAGAATGCCGGCGTCGTCGACATCGGCGAGGGCTGGGCGGTCACCTTCAAGGTCGAGTCGCACAACCACCCGAGCTACATCGAGCCGTTCCAAGGCGCCGCGACGGGTGTCGGCGGCATCGTGCGCGACATCATCTCGATGGGCGCGCGCCCCGTCGCGATCATGGACCAGCTGCGCTTCGGCGCGATCGACCACCCCGACACGGCGCGCGTCGTGCACGGCGTCACGAGCGGCATCTCGTTCTACGGCAACTGCCTCGGCCTGCCCAACATCGGCGGCGAGACGGTCTTCGACTCGGTCTACCAGGCCAACCCGCTCGTCAACGCCCTCGCGGTGGGCGTGCTGCGCCACGAAGACCTCAAGCTCGCCAACGCCTCGGGCGCGGGCAACAAGGTCGTCCTGTTCGGAGCCCGCACGGGCGGTGACGGCATCGGCGGCGCGTCGATCCTGGCATCCGACTCGTTCGACCCTTCGACCAGCTCAGGGACCGATGTCGCCGCAGGCGGCGACGGCGCGGCGAAGCCGCAGCGGAAGCGCCCCGCCGTGCAGGTGGGCGACCCGTTCGCCGAGAAGGTGCTCATCGAGTGCTGCCTCGAGCTCTATCAGGGCGAACTCGTCGAAGCCATCCAGGACCTCGGCGCCGCGGGCATCTCGTGCGCGACGAGCGAACTGGCCGCCAACGGCGGCTCGGGCATGCGCGTCGACCTCGAGAATGTGCTGCTGCGCGACTCCACGCTCACGCCCGAAGAGATCCTCATGAGCGAGAGCCAGGAGCGCATGATGGCCATCGTCGCGCCCGAGAAGCTCGACGCGTTCCTGGCCGTCACCGCCAAGTGGGACGTCGAGACGAGCGTCCTGGGCGAGGTCACCGGCGACGGCCGCCTGCAGATCTTCTGGCACGGCGAAGAGATCGTGAACGTCGACCCCTCCACGGTCGCCGTCGACGGCCCGGTCTACGAGCGCCCCGTCGCCTACCCGACCTGGATCGACGCGCTCCAAGAGGACTCCGCGTCGGCGCTGCCGCGCGACCTCGACCCCGACACGCTGCGCGGTCAGTTCCTGCAGCTCGTCTCGAGCCCGAACCTCGCCGACACGTCGTGGATCACCAACCAGTACGACTACTACGTGCTCGGAAACACCGCGCTGTCCTTCCCCGACGACGCCGGCATGATCCGCGTCGACGAGCAGTCCGGACTCGGCTTCGCGATCGCGACCGACTGCAACAGCCGCTTCTGCCAGCTCGACCCGTACGAGGGTGCCAAGCTCGCCCTCGCCGAGGCGTACCGCAACGTCGCCGTCACCGGCGCCGTGCCGACCGCGGTGACGGACTGCCTCAACTTCGGCAGCCCCGAGAACCCCGAGGTCATGTGGCAGTTCTCGCAGACGGTCGACGGCCTCGCCGACGGATGCCTCGAGCTCAGCGTCCCCGTGACCGGCGGCAACGTGTCGTTCTACAACCAGACCGGTGACCAGCCGATCTTCCCGACCCCCGTCGTGGGCGTGCTCGGCATCATCGACGACGTCGCGCGCCGCATCCCGTCGGGGTGGCAGGATGCCGGTGAGAACATCTACCTGCTCGGTGTGACCTCGACCGAGCTCAGCGGATCGCAGTGGGCCGACACCGTGCACGGGCACCTCGGCGGTCGTCCGCCCGCGGTCGACCTCGCGCAGGAGCGCAAGCTCGCCGAACTGCTGCACGCGGCAGGGCAGCAGTCGCTCATCTCGTCGGCGCACGATCTGTCCGGCGGCGGACTCGGCCAGGCCCTCGGCGAGGGCGTGCTGCGCTTCGGCGTGGGCGCCCGCGTATGGCTCGACGAGATCGTCGAACGCGACGGCGTCGACGTCGCGACGGCGCTGTTCTCGGAGTCGACCGGCCGTGTCATCGTGACCGTCCCCCGCGAAGACGACGTGAAGTTCCGCGGGCTGTGCGAAGGCCGCGGCTACCCCGTGCTGCGCATCGGCGTGACCGATTCGCCGAGCGACGACGGCGTCGCCGCTCTCGAGGTGCAGGGCCTGTTCACCGTGCCGCTGCCCGAGCTGTACGAGCAGTCGACCTCGACGCTGCCCGCGGCGTTCGGGCCGACGGTCGCCGAGCCTGTCGCGGGATAACCTGGACGACATGAGCGACGACGAGTACGGCAGTTACGACGACGCACGCCAGCGCCGGATCAAGGTGGTCGCGTGGGTCGTCATCGTCTCGCTCATCGTCGTCGGCGGTGGCGCGACGGTCATCGCCCTGCTCTTCGGCTGACCCACCCCATCTCCCGCACGCCGATTCGGACGGTTAACATCGGAGGGTGGAGCCCCTCCTGGTGTTCATCGTCGAGTTCTGGTGGATCGCGCCGGCAGCAGCCGGTGCCGGAGGTGTCGGCTACGCCGCGGTGACCACGCACCGACGACGCTCGGGGGGCACGATGAGCAGGTGGCGCGCGAAACGTCTCGAGCTCGAGGCTGCACGCCACGACGTGCAGATCGCCTACCGCACGATGCTCGAGGCCCGCGCCGACGTCCGTGCCGCGCAGGCGAGGGTGCAGCACGCGCAGGCACAGCGCGCGAACCCGACACCGGGCACGCCGACCGTCACCGAGGCCAAGCGCGACCTGCAGCGTGCGCGCCAGGCGCACAAGAGCGCGACGATGGCACTGAGAGCTTCACGCACCCAGGTCAAGGCGGTCGACGCCCGGCGCAGCGCCGCCGGACCGAACGATCCGCTGCCCCTCGAACGGCTCATGCACGAGCACGACGCCATCACGGCGCGCTGGCTCGAATACGAGACCGACCCACTCGCGATGATCTCGTTCCCGCAGATGAGCGATGCGCGGCATCCCGCGACACACGCCTTTCTGCGCGCGCAGAGCGAAGCGCACCGGCTCCGGCCCGCGTCGGCGCTCGCCCGCATGCGTCCGGAGGAGTATGCCGCCTATCGCACGGCCGTGGCGAGATACGGAGCGGCGTTCGCGCACGCCGAGGCCGAGGCGCGCCGGGCGGGAGCCGGGACACCGACGCGGATGCCGCGCCCCGGCGCCTCCTCACGCTCTACGCGACCCGCGGCCGGCGTCGAGACCGACCCGCGTGGTGCCGCGCGATCGCTCCCGCCGTCCGAGCCCGAAGCTCCGCGGAGCCAGCGACCGGTGTGGCCGATTCCCGCACGCACATCCCGCCCCTCCGGCGAGAAGCCCCTGACATAGCATGAGCGGGTGGAGACCCTCGCAACCCTCTGGGAGAGCTACTGGTGGCTGATTTTTCCGCTCGGCGGCGCCGCGGTCGCCGTCGCGGGCAAGATCGGCAGTTCGTGGGAGCGACGGGCGAAGCGCCGCCACAAAGAGAAGCTCGAGATGCTCAAGGCCAAGAGCGAGCTGCGGGCAGCACGCGAAACGCGTGCGGTCGCACCCCCGCCGGAGTCGCAGGCGACACAGCTCGCGAAGCTCTTCGCGACGCATGACTCCGTCACCGCGCGCTGGCTCGACTACGAGCTCGACGTAGCGAAGCTCATCGCCTTCCCCGCGATGAGCGACGGTCGCCAGCCACTCACGGCGGCGTTCCTGCGGGCGCAGCGCGTCGCCGACGGGTTGCGGCCCGCGTCACCGAAGGTCCGGCTCACCCCGGACGAGCTCACGGAGTACCGCAATGCCGTCGTCGATTACGAGGTGGCATTCGACGTCGCCGAGCGCGATGCGCGCCGGCTGAAAGCCTCCACCTTCAGCGAGAGCGAGCGGCGCCGCCTCGACAAAGCGCAGCAGCTGCTGACGATCGCGGTCGACCAGGCCGCGACACCGGCCGAGCGCCAGGTCGCCTACAAGCGCGTGCGCGAAGAGCTCGACGGACTGATCTCGCTGTCCGACGACGCGATCGAAGGGCTCGAAACGCGCGTGGCCCTCGAGCTTCCCACGCGGTCGGGTGCGGCATCCGCGTCGTCATCCCGCGCTCCGCAGCCGCAGTCGCCACCACGCGCCTCTCCTTCGCACGCGCCCGAATCCGGCAACGGTTCCGACGCGTCCTCTTGACCGCAGCGAGATAAGCGGTGCCCGCGCGGAGCGTGGATCTCACGCGCGGACACCGCAGTCGAGGTCGGTCAGCCGAGATAGGCCTCCCGCAGCAGCGACGAGTCCTCGAGCAGTGCGGCCGGCGTTCCGTTGTAGGTCACTCGCCCGCCGGTCACGACCACCGCGTGGCTTGCCACGCCCAGTGCCAGGTGGGCGAACTGCTCGATGAGGAGCACGCCCACTCCCGTCTGCGCGATCTGCTGAATCGTGGGCAGGAGCCTCAAGAACACGACGGGGGCGAGACCGAGAGACATCTCGTCGAGCAGGAGGTACTTCGGCTTCGCGGCGAACGCGCGCGCGAGCACGACCATCTGCTGCTCACCGCCGGAGAGCAGCACCGTCGCATTGTCGAGCCGCTTCTCGAGCTCCGGGAAGAGCGCGAGCGACTCGTCGAGATCGACTTTCGTGCGGGCGGTGAGCTTCAGGTTCTCCCGCACGGTCAACGAGGGGAAGATCATGCGCCCCTGTTCGACGTGATTGATGCCCAACCGCGCGCGACCACGTCGCGACAGCTTGCGCACGTCGTGCACATCGTCCATCGTGATGCGCCCGTTGACCGTCGTCACGACACCGGAGATGGCCTCCAGCAGGCTCGTCTTGCCCGCGCCATTCGGCCCGACGATGGTCGTGATCTCGCCCGGGACGATTTCGAGCGATACGTCCGAGATGACCGGTCCCACGCCGCGTCGAACCGTGACTTCCTCGAGAACGAGGCTCATGACAGCATCTCCGTTTCCCCCATGTACGCCGTGAGCACGGCAGGGTCGGACAGAACCGCCGCCTGCTCACCCGCGGCGAGCACCTCACCGAAATTCAGAACGACGAGGTTGGTGCACACGCTCCGCACGAGATCCAGGTCGTGCTCGACGATGAGCAGAGTCACGCCGAAGCGGTCGGGGACGGCACGCAGCCGGTCCGCGAACGCGAGGTGCTCTTCGTGCGACAGTCCCGCGGCGGGTTCGTCGAGCAGGAGGACTTTCGGCTTGGCCGCGATGTTCGCCGCGACTTCGATGAGCCGTCTCGTGCCGACATCCACGATCTGCAACGGCGTCGCCGGGTCGGGGCAGCCGAAGAACTCGAGGGCCTCATCGATCTCATCGTCCGCGGATCGGCGTGCGATGAATCGCGCGTAGGCACCGACCGACATCGTGGTCGGCACGCGGTCTTGTTGGAACGTGCGGCGCAGCCCGGCGCGAGAGATCTGGTGCGGCGCACGGCTCCCGAGCCCGATCCCCTCGAGTGTCACGCTTCCCTCGTGCTGCGGCAGAAACCCGCTGAGCGCATCGATGAACGTGGACTTCCCGGCCCCGTTCGGGCCGATCAGTCCCAGGATCTCGCCGCGGCGGATCTGCACATCGACATCGGAGAGCGCGCGCACGGCGCCGAAGCTGACCGTGAGGCCTCGCACGTCGAGCAGGACATCCTCGTGCGGCCGCGGCACCGGTGCATCCAAGGGTGTCAGCGAAGCGAGCGACGACCCCGAGCGCAATCCGGCACGACGACGTCGACGTCGCATGATCGCGTTGCGGATGTCGTTTCCGATGTTCGAGTTCGTCGCGAGCGCATAGATCCCGAGCAGCGCGAACGCGATGTTCGACCACTCCAACGGGATCTTGAACTGCTTGAGGATCTCGGGAACGAGCACGAAGAGGATGCCGCCGACCAGCGCCATGTCCAGGAGGTGTGCGCCCACCGCGATCGCGAGCACGTACATCCCGAGCGAGTTCAAGGTCTGGAACGTGATGTAGTTCGCCGTCGTCACCTGTCCGACGATGAGTCCGCCGGCGATGCCGCCGATGAACGCGCTCACCGCCTCAATCGCCGGTTCCATTCGATTCTGTTCGCACCGTGTCCCAACGACCAGATCCTCGAACTCGTCCACCGCGGCGGGACGCGACTGTCGGGATTGCGCGGCTCGACGTTCGCCTTCGTGCCCGATCGCGCCTTGCAGTCGGTCCAGGAGCATTGCGACATGCTCGAGATGCTGCGCAGTGATGTCGACCCGGTGACGATCGAACTCGCCGCCCGAAATCACCGGTGGCGAACGAAGGATGCACTGCTGCGCGAGCGCAGCACAGGGCCCGCGCCTCTGGAACCGGTGTGACGCGGCATCGGGCAGCGGCATCCGTCGCCCCGGTCCCGCGTGACGCAGAACGGCCCCGGCG
>NZ_JBHJZS010000034.1:0-33389 GCF_042271185.1 Microbacterium sp. NPDC055910 | reverse complement strand
GAGAAGGACCGCCCCTTTCGGGACGGTCCTTCTCGCATCTTGTGGAGCCTAGGAGATTCGAACTCCTGACATCCTGCTTGCAAAGCAGGCGCTCTACCAACTGAGCTAAGGCCCCGGGGCTTTGTGTGTGGGGCTACCAGGACTTGAACCTGGGACCTCTTCATTATCAGTGAAGCGCTCTAACCGCCTGAGCTATAGCCCCGATCGTGACTCGTGATGCACGGTCAACCTCCAAGAGGTTACCGGAACCGTGCCGTTTTCACGAATCGACGGACCCTCAGTTCGACGTGAAGCCGACGAGGAGTCCGCCCGTCACCTTGACGGCGAGATTGTAGATCCCGGCGAACACGGCACCGAGCACCGTGACCACGACGAGATTGAGGATCGCCACGATCGCCGAGAAGGCGAGAACCTGCGGCAGGCTCACGAACGTCGACAGCAGGAAGCTGCCGTCCGAGAAGCCCGCGAAGAACTCGTCGGCCCGGTCGATGAGGCCCGTCGTCTGCACGACGAGGAAGATCAGCACGAACGACACGACCGTCACGACGGCGATCGCGATCGCCGCCAGGAACGACAGCTTGACCGCCGACCAGAAGTCGACGTACACGAGCCGCAGGCGCACCTGCTTCGCGCTGGTCTTGCGGCTGGACTTCTTCGCGAGCTTGTCGGCTACCGTGCTCATGCGTCAGTACTCTCTTCGGGGATCTCAGGCGAGACAGCGGGATCGTCGGCGGATTCGTTCGCCGGCTCGGCTGCCTCGGCGTCGTCGGCCAGACCCCGTTCACCATTCCGTGCGATCGCGAGGATGCGATCGTCGGCGGCGGAGCGGGCGAACACGACACCCATCGTGTCGCGGCCCTTGGCGGGGACCTCGGCCACGGCAGAGCGTACCACCTTGCCGCTGGCAAGAACCACCAAGACTTCGTCGTCCTCCGAGACGATGAGACCGCCCGCGAGATCGCCGCGATCGTCGTTGAGCTTGGCCACCTTGATGCCCAGCCCGCCACGACCCTGCACGCGATACTGGTCGACCGCGGTGCGCTTGGCGTAGCCGCCCTCGGTCACGACGAACACGAATCCGTCGTCGGCGGCGACCGACGCCGACAGCAGGGAATCGCCCTCGCGGAATGACATTCCCTTGACGCCCGACGTGGAGCGTCCCATCGGACGCAGCGCCTCGTCGGTCGCCGAGAATCGCAGCGACATGCCGTGCCGGCTGATCAGCAGGATGTCGTCGCCTTCGTCGACGAGCAGAGCGCTGACGAGCTCGTCGGATCCGTTCGTCGTCGGAACCGTGTCATCTTCGTCGTCGTCGTCGATGTCGTCCGAACCGTCGGAACGCAGCTTGATCGCGATGATCCCGCCCTGACGGTTCGTGTCGTACTCCTCCAGGCGCGTCTTCTTCACCAGCCCGCCCCGCGTCGCCAGGACGAGGTACGTGGCGACCTGGTAGTCGCGGATGTCGAGGATCTGCGCGATCTCCTCACCCGGCTGGAGCGCGAGCAGGTTCGCGACGTGCTGGCCCTTCGCGTCGCGGCCGGCCTCGGCGATCTCGTACGTCTTGGCGCGGTAGACCCGGCCCTTCGTCGTGAAGAACAGCAGCCAGTGGTGCGTCGTCGTGACGAAGAAGTGCTCGACGACGTCGTCGGCGCGCAGCTGCGCGCCCTTGACGCCCTTGCCGCCCCGGTGCTGCGAGCGATAGTTGTCGCTGCGCGTGCGCTTGACGTATCCGTCGCGCGTGACGGTGACGACCATCTCCTCTTCGGGGATGAGGTCTTCGATCGACATGTCGCCGTCGAATCCGTGCAGGATCTCGGTGCGCCGATCGTCGCCGAACTTGGCGACGATGTCGGTGAGCTCCTCGTGCACGATCGTGCGCTGGCGGGCCGGCGTCGCGAGGATGTCCTTGAAGTCGGCGATCTGCAGTTCGAGCTCGTTCGCCTCGTCGATGATCTTCTGACGCTCGAGCGCTGCCAGGCGTCGCAGCTGCATCTCGAGGATCGCCTGCGCCTGGTCGTCGTCGATGTCAAGCAGCGACTTCAGGCCCTCGCGCGCCTCGTCGACCGTGGGCGAGCGACGGATGAGGGCGATGACCTCGTCGAGGGCGTCGAGCGCCTTCAGGTATCCGAGCAGGATGTGCATGCGACGCTCGGCCTTGGCCAGGCGGAACGTCGTGCGGCGCACGATGACTTCGATCTGGTGATCGATCCAGTGCGAGATGAACCCGTCGAGCGGCAGGGTGCGCGGCACGCCGTCGACGATCGCGAGCATGTTCGCACCGAAGTTGTCCTGCAGCTGCGTGTGCTTGTACAGATTGTTGAGCACGACCTTCGCCACGGCGTCGCGCTTGAGCACGATGACGAGGCGCTGCCCCGTGCGATCGGACGTCTCGTCGCGGATGTCGGCGATTCCCGTGATCTTGCCCTCGCGCGCGAGATCGCTGATCTTGATCGCGACGTTGTCGGGGTTGACCTGGTAGGGCAGCTCGGTGATGACGAGGCACGTGCGCCCCTGGAGCTCTTCGATCGAGACGACGGCCCGCATCGTGATCGACCCGCGGCCCGTGCGGTACGCCTCCTTGATGCCGCGCGTGCCGAGGATCTGCGCCGCCGTCGGGAAGTCGGGGCCCGGGATGCGCTCCATGAGCGCTTCGAGCAGCTCTTCGCGCGTGGCATCCGGATTCTCCAGCGCCCACAGCGCACCGGAGGACACCTCGCGCAGATTGTGCGGCGGGATGTTCGTCGCCATACCGACCGCGATGCCGACCGAGCCGTTCACCAGCAGGTTCGGGAACCGCGCCGGGAGGACGGTGGGTTCCTGCGTCTGACCGTCGTAGTTGTCCTGGAAATCGACGGTGTCTTCTTCGATGTCGCGCACCATCTCGAGCGCGAGCGGAGCCATCTTCGTCTCGGTGTACCGCGGCGCCGCGGCGCCCTGGTTGCCCGGCGATCCGAAGTTGCCCTGCCCGAGCGCGAGCGGATAGCGCAGCGACCACGGCTGCACGAGACGCACGAGTGCGTCGTAGATCGGCGAGTCACCGTGCGGGTGGTACTGACCCATCACCTCGCCGACGACGCGCGCGCACTTCGAGAACGAGCGGTCAGGCCGGAAACCGCCGTCGTACATGCCGTAGATCACACGGCGGTGCACGGGCTTGAGTCCGTCGCGGACGTCGGGCAGCGCGCGCCCGACGATGACGCTCATCGCATAGTCGAGGTAGCTGCGCTGCATCTCGGACTGCAGATCGACCTGGTCGATCTTGCCGTGGTCGTGCACCGGCACGGGGCGCTCGGATGCTGCGCCTGTCGAAGTATCGTCAGTCATTCTCGTCTTCTCTGTGAACGGGTCGCTGAGCCTGGTGCAGGGTCAGATATCGAGGAAGCGGACGTCCTTGGCGTTGCGCTGGATGAATCCGCGGCGCGATTCGACGTCTTCGCCCATCAGGATCGTGAAGATCTCGTCGGCCGCGGCCGCGTCGTCGATCGTCACCTGCTTGAGCGTGCGAGTCGTCGGGTCCATCGTGGTCTCCCACAGTTCCTTGGCGTTCATCTCGCCCAGACCCTTGTACCGCTGGATCGCATTGTCCTTGGGGATGCGTTTGCCCAGAGCGATTCCGTCGGCGAGAAGGGCGTCACGCTCCCGGTCGCTGAAGACGTACTCGTGCGGCTGGTTCGACCACTTGATGCGGTACAGCGGCGGCTGAGCGAGGTAGACGAACCCGGCTTCGATGAGCCCGCGCATGTAGCGGAAGAGCATCGTCAGCAGCAGCGTCGTGATGTGCTGGCCGTCGACGTCGGCATCGGCCATCAGCACGATCTTGTGGTAGCGCGCCTTCTCGATGTCGAAGTCCTCGCCGATGCCCGTGCCGAAGGCCTGGATCATGGCTTGGACTTCTCTGTTGCCCAGCGCCCGGTCGAGGCGCGCACGCTCGACGTTGAGGATCTTTCCGCGCAGCGCGAGGATCGCCTGCGTGTGCGGGTCGCGCCCCTGCACGGCCGAGCCGCCGGCGGAGTCTCCCTCGACGAGAAAGATCTCACTGATCGACGGGTCCTTGCTCGAGCAGTCCTTGAGCTTGTCGGGCATCGCCGCCGACTCGAAGACGCTCTTGCGTCGCGCCGTCTCTCGCGCCTTGCGCGCCGCCATCCGGGCCGACGCCGCATCGATCGCCTTGCGCACGACGTTCTTCGCCTGCACGGGGTTGCGGCCGAACCAGTCGCCGAGCTGATCGCCGACGACCTTCTGCACGAAGGCCTTGGCTTCGGTGTTGCCGAGCTTGGTCTTGGTCTGGCCTTCGAACTGGGGCTCGGACAGCTTGATCGAGATGACGGCCGTCAGCCCTTCGCGCACGTCGTCGCCCGAGAGGTTCTCATCCTTCTCTTTGAGCAGGTTCTGCGCGCGGGCGTACTTGTTCACGAGCGTCGTGAGCGCCGCGCGGAAGCCCTCTTCGTGAGTGCCGCCCTCGTGCGTGTTGATCGTGTTGGCGTACGTGAAGACGTTCTCGGTGTAGCTCGTCGTCCACTGCATCGCGACTTCGAGGGCGATCTTGCGATTGCCGTCCTCGGACTCGAAGGCGATGATGTCGTCGTTGA
Organism: Microbacterium sp. NPDC055910; assembly: GCF_042271185.1. Lineage (NCBI taxonomy): Bacteria > Bacillati > Actinomycetota > Actinomycetes > Micrococcales > Microbacteriaceae > Microbacterium > Microbacterium sp. NPDC055910. The sequence goes on along the minus strand of NZ_JBHJZS010000034.1, from coordinate 28,800 downwards.
CGTGCTCGGCCTTGCGCACGTGGTTGAGGTATTCGACGTAGTCGACGAGTCCGCGCTCGTAGAGGAAGCTGTCGTTGGGCTGCTGCAGCACGACCTCGCCCGGCTCCGTCTCCTCCTCGTAGGCCGAGGACGGACGCTCGTCGCGCAGATCGATGCGCAGACCCTTGTTGAGGAACGCCATCTGCTGGAACCGGGTGCGCAGCGTTTCGTACTCGAAGTCGGTCGTCTCGAAGATCGTGTCGTCGGGCCAGAACGTGATCGTCGTGCCCGTCTCCGTGCTCTCTTCGCCGCGTTCCAGCGGTGCCTGCGGAATGCCGCCGCCCTCGAAGGACTGCCGCCACACGTAGCCCTGGCGCCTCACCTCGACGTCGAGTCGTGTCGACAGCGCGTTCACGACCGACGATCCGACGCCGTGCAGACCACCCGAGACGGCGTACCCGCCGCCGCCGAACTTTCCGCCGGCGTGCAGCACCGTGAGGACGACCTCGACGGTGGACTTGCCTTCGGTGCGGTGCATGTCCACGGGGATGCCGCGACCGTTGTCGACGACACGCACCGCCCCGTCGGGGAGGATCGTGATCGTGATCGTGTCGCAGTGACCGGCGAGCGCCTCATCGACCGAGTTGTCGACGATCTCGTAGACGAGGTGGTGCAGGCCGCGCGGTCCCGTCGAGCCGATGTACATGCCGGGGCGCTTGCGCACCGCCTCGAGGCCCTCGAGAACCTGGATCTCATCTGCGCCGTACTCTCCGGCGACCCCGCCGCGCGCTTCTGATCCGGTCGTTTCCACTGCGCGTTCGGGATTCTCAGACGTCATTGGGTTCAAGCACTCCAGATCGATGGCGAGGGCACCCGTCAGTCTATCGTCTTCGAGCCGTCGCCGCCCGTTCTGCGCCCGTCTGGCGCGATGAAAACGGATCAGCCACCTATCGGCATGGCTCAGCCGTAGGTATCGCGCGGACCGCGGCCTGGAATGGCTCTCGGGCCCCATTTCCACGAGGGGACGTCCGGCCCCAAGAAGCGGATGGCAGTGACACGGGCCTCGGGGAACCTGCGCACGATCTCGGAGAGGATGTGCGAGCGCATGAGCTGAAGCTGCTTCGCCCACGCCGTGGAATCGGCCTGGACCGTGAGCGTGCCCTCTTGAAAGGCGACAGGCCGGGTGTGACGAGCCGTGTCGGCGCCGGCCACTTCATCCCACGCGCGCACGACGTCTTCGCGCGCCAGCTGCGAGTCCCATCCGGCCTCACGCGTCATGGCCGAGAGCACGTCACCGAGACCGTGCGGGTCGCGGCCGGGCGTGAACGGCTCGTGCTCGTCGTCGCCCGAGCGGCGCTTCTTGCGCCGGAACGTGCGGGCAGAAGGCTCGAGTCCGCGAAGCCGCAGGTAGGTGGCGACCGTCTCGGGAACCTCGACCGGCTCAGACATCGGTCGTCTCCAGGATCCTGCCCGCCTCGACACGCACGACCCGCGCACGCAGCGCGGAGGGCACATCGGCATCGACGGCGGCCGTCACGACGACCTGCTCGAAGTCTCCGACGAGCGCGGCGAGCCGGGCACGCCGATCCGCATCCAGCTCGGCGAAGACGTCGTCGAGGATCAGCACGGGGTCGCCGAGTCGCGATTCGGCGCGCAGCAGTTCGGCCGACGCCAGTCTCAGCGCGAGGGCGATCGACCACGACTCCCCGTGCGAGGCGTAGCCCTTGACCGGAAGTCCGCGCAGCCGCAGCAGCAGGTCGTCGCGGTGCGGTCCCACGAGAGTCAGGCCGCGCTCGAGCTCGGTCGCGCGCTTCGCAGCGAGGGCGACCCGGAACTGGTCCTCGAGTGCGCGAGCCGGATCATCGGATGCCGCGGCGTCGATGCCCTCTTCAGGATCTCCGCCGCCGATCGACAGCGCCCACACCACCTCGGGGCGGTGATCGGCCCCGGCGATGGCCGTGTATGCCGCGATGAGCGGACCGCGGAGATCTTCGGCGAGGTCTCTTCGGGCGCGGATGACCTCTGCCCCGAGCGTGACGAGTTTGTCGTCCCACACTTCGAGCGTCGACAGTGCGTCACCTCGGATGCCGCGGGCACGCGCGGATTTCAGCAGCGCGGTGCGCTGCTTGAGCACTCGCTCGTAGTCGGAGAGGACACCGGCCATGCGGGGCGAGCGCTGCACGAGCAGCTGATCGGCGAAGCGCCGCCGCGATGAGGGGTCACCACGCACGATCTGCAGGTCTTCGGGGGCGAACAGCACGACCTGCGCGTACCGCGGGAGTTCGGTGGGCTTGACGGATGCACCGTTGACCCGCGCCTTGTTCGCGCCCTGCCGATTGATCTGCACTTCGAGCAGCACGCTGCGCTCACCGTGAGCCAAGCGGGCGCGAACGATCGCGGCATCCGCACCGTCTCGCACCATGGGGGCGTCGTTCGACACGCGGTGGGAGCCGAGCGTGGCCAAGAACGCGATCGCTTCGGCGAGGTTCGTCTTTCCCTGACCGTTGCGCCCGACGAAAACGTTGGGACCGGGCACGAGCGCGACGTCGGCGGCCGCATAGTTGCGGAAGTCGACGAGGTTGAGCTGTTCCACGATCACTCCGCCAGCCTAACGACGGCCCCTGACAGGCTCCTCGCCTCCACGGTGGGATCGACTCGGTCCCTGAGCCTGCCGAAGGGTCGTCCGCAACCGCGACCCTTCGATGAACTCAGGGACCGCGGGCGAACTCCCGGGCCGTGAGCGAACTCCCGGTCCGTGAGCGAACTCCCGGACCGCGGGGCGAAGTCAGCGCAGCAGCAGGTTCGGCTGCAGCAGGTACTTGAACGAGTCCTCGCCCGACTTGTCGACCGAGGTCTGCGGCGTGATGAGGATCGGGCTGAGCTTGTTGGCGTTGTCGCTCGAGGTGAAGGTCACGCGCGCGAACTCGCTGCGCACGGCGCCGAGCGACTCGAGCAGGTACTGCGGGTTGAGTCCGAGGGTGACCTCGTCGCCGACGAGATTGGCATCGACGGACTCCGATGCCCGCGCCTGCTCGGTGCCCGACGCATCCATCGACACGGTGTCGGTCGTGAAGGTGAACCGCAGCGGAGCCGAGCGATCCAGCACGAGCGACACACGACGGACCGCCTCGGCGAGATCGGCGGTGTTGACGACGGCGTGATGCTCGGTGGCATCCGGGAAAAGTCGCCGCACCGGCGGGAAATTGCCCTTGATGAGCAGCGACGTCACGGTCTTGTTGCCCGACGTGAACGCGATGATCTCGCGATCGCCGGATCCCGAGAACGCGACACGGATCTCACCGGAGTGCGCGAAGGTCTTGCCGACCTCGGTGAGGGTGCGCGCAGGCACGAGGGCCGTGACGGGTTCATCGGAGGCCGTCGTGCCGCCGTCCCACGGGATCTCACGCAGGGCGACGCGGTAGCGGTCCGTTGCGACGAGGCTCAATGTCGTTCCGGACACCTCGAGCTGAACCCCCGTGAGCACGGGGGTGACGTCGTCGCGCGATGCGGCGAAAGCGACCTGGGCGATGGCCGTCGCGAAGTCCTCACCGGGAACGACACCCGAGTCACCGGTGACTTCGGGGATCGCGGGGTATTCCTGCACCGGCATCGACGAGAGCGTGAATCGCGCGGAGCCGCACGTGAGCAGGATGCCGTCGTCGTCGACTTCGATCTGGATCGGTGCGTTGGGCAGACGGCTGGCGATCTCGGAGAGCAGCCGGCCGTGCACGAGGATCGTGCCGGGTTCGTCGATGGTCGCTTCGATCGTCGTGCGAGCGGATGCTTCGTAGTCGAAGGCCGACAGCGAGAGCCCTGCATCGGACGCTTCGATCAGCACGCCCGCGAGGATCGGCTGCGGATTGCGCTGCGGCAGGAGCTTGACGACGAACGACACGGCCTCGCTGAACACATCGCGATTGACGTGGAACTTCACGAATGCTCCCTCGATCTTGTTGGGAGTACTCATGCTAGTGCCCTCGACTGGTCATGCCGGAGTCTGTCATCGGCGAGATCGGATCCGGTCGAAGTTTTCCCCTTGAGGTGATCGGACCGGGATCTCTATGTCATTCACTGTCATGGTGTTAACCGCTGTGGAAACTGTGGATAACTCTGGGGATACCTTTCGGGACATGGAAACTACATCCGTGTGAGATGTGGAATGGCTGCGGATGACTGCGGGAGCGCATCTCGTCGGTGACGGTGTTCATCCACATGCGCTGTGTCGATCGTGCACACGAATTCGACAGTCCGGCGAAGTTATCCCCAGGTTATCCACATGTGCAGAACCTGCATGATGAGCCCTTGCGAGCCCCATGTCAAACCGACGGATCAGCGTCCGCCGCGACCGAGCTGCGACGTGATCTCGGACACCTGATTGAAGATGGAGCGGCGCTCTTTCATGAGCTCGCTGATCTTCTTGTAGGCGTACATCACGGTCGTGTGATCGCGATTGCCGAAGAGCTGCCCGATCTTGGGAAGAGACAGGCTCGTGCGCTCGCGACACAGGTACATCGCGATCTGACGGGCCGTCGCGATGGATTGGGAGCGGCTCGAACCGTACAGATCGTCGACCGTGAGCTTGAAGTACTGCGCGGTGGCCGTGATGATGTCCGTCGGTGAGATGACGTTGGCGTCGTCCTGATCGATGATGTCGCGCAGCACGGTCTGGGCGAGAGACATGTCGAGGGTCGAGCGATTGAGGCTCGCGAAGGCGGAGACGCGGATGAGCGCTCCCTCGAGCTCGCGGATGTTCGATGAGACGACGGTCGCGATGTACTCGAGCACTTCGTCGGGGATGTGCAGTCGCTCGGATTGGGCCTTCTTGCGGAGGATCGCGATGCGGGTCTCGAGGTCGGGTGCCTGCACGTCGGTGATGAGGCCCCACTCGAACCGGCTGCGCATGCGGTCTTCGAATCCGGTCAGGTGCTTCGGCGGCACATCGCTCGTGATCACGACCTGCTTGTTGTGGTCGTGCAGCGTGTTGAACGTGTGGAAGAACGCTTCCTGCGTCTCGGCGCGGCCCTGCAGGAACTGGATGTCGTCGATCAGGAGGATGTCGACCTCGCGGTAACGCGCCTGGAAGGCCGAGCCGCGGTTGTTCGCGATCGAGTTGATGAAATCGTTCGTGAACTCTTCGCTCGAGACGTAGCGCACCTTGATTCCGGCATAGAGGCTGATCGCGTAGTCGCCGATGGCGTGCAGCAGGTGCGTCTTCCCGAGTCCGGAGTCACCGTAGATGAAGAGCGGGTTGTAGGCCTTGGCCGGGGCTTCGGCGACGGCGACGGCGGCGGCATGGGCGAAACGGTTGGACTGCCCGATGACGAAACTGTCGAACGTGTACTTCGGGTTCAGGCGGGTGTCGCTGCGGGTGACGCCGGGCGCGGCATCCGGCACGTCTTCGATCGGGGAGCGCGGAGCCGGCGCGGACGCGATCGGCGACTCGGTGTGGATCGGGATCGGCACGGTGAGGTGGGCATCGACGAGATCGGGATTGACGACGACGCGGAACTGCGTGACTTCGCCCTGGGGCGAGGCGGTGGCGATCGCCTCGAGCACGGGACCGCGCATGCGCTTGGTGAACTGTGCCGCGGTCAGGTCGTTGGGCACATCGAGATAGAGGGTGCCGGCCATGACGCCCTGCGGCACGGCGAGGTTCAGGAAGCCCTCGAGCTGGGGGGTGATGCGATCGTCGGTGCGAAGGACATCCAGCACAGCGGACCAGACAGGAACATCTGGATTCTCGTGCGCTGACATAGCCCCCCCGGGGTGTTGATGATTCCACCGGATGCCGCGGATTCATCGCGAACCGCCTGTGGATAACTGCCGGAGCAACGCTAGTCACGGTGCGACCCGGGAGCAAACTCCACTGTAGGGAGGAGCGGCGTGTCTTTGCCAGGGTCCGAGCGGGAAATGGGGATAATGACCCGTTCCGGGTTCGGTTTGAGTTCTGACGACGATGCACGTAGCCTTAGCCGGTTGACTTATGCCCTTCGGGGCTGGTCCCCTCATCGTCGTCTTCGGCCCTCGACGTATCCACGTGGAGCCCGCGGACCACCTCATCCGGAGTGATCTCATGAGCAAGCGCACGTTCCAGCCCAACAACCGCCGCCGCGCCAAGAAGCACGGCTTCCGTGCCCGCATGCGCACCCGCGCCGGCCGCGCGATCCTCGCGGCACGTCGCGGCAAGGGCCGCACCGAGCTCTCCGCCTGACCCAGCACGTTGCTGGCGAGGCCGAACCGACTCACTCGCGGAGCGGAGTACAAGGCCGTCGTCCGTCGGGGCCGACGGTGCGTCGGCGAGCACACCGTGACGTACGTCGGCGGTTCGGCCGATGATTCCGCGGCTCGCTTCGGTTTCATCGTGAGTCGCCAGGTCGGCTCCGCCGTTGTGCGCAACACCGTCCGCCGTCGGCTCAAAGCCGTCTGTGCCGGAGCGCTGCCGTCGGTCCGGCCCGGTGCCGAGATCGTGATCCGTGCGCTGCCGAGCGCGGCGACGGCCGATTTCGGTGAGCTGCGCGACGAGGTCGTCCGCTGCCTCTCGCGTCGGGCGGCAGCATGAGCGTCCTTCCGGCCTATGCTCTCGGCGATGCCCGATGGGCGGCATCCGATCTGCTGCCTTCCATCCCGCTTGCTCCGCGCAACCTCGTGCTCGGGCTGTTGCACGGCTACCGCGCGACGATCTCGCACCTCTACGGCGACGTCTGCAAGTACTATCCGTCGTGCTCGGCCTATGCCGTCGGCGCCGTCCAGCAGCACGGTGCGCTCAAGGGTGCGGCGCTGACCGCCGCCCGTCTCGCACGTTGCCACCCGTGGGCCGTCGGGGGCGTCGATGACGTTCCGGCCCATTCGAGCTTTCGTCACGCGCTGACCCCTCACGGGTTCGTCGTGCCTGTCCCCACCGGAAAGGATTGATCCGCCGTATGGATCTTCTGCTTGCCTCGACACCCGCCCCGGACGCGGGTGGAGGCGGATTCGACCTCATCGGGACCATCCTGTGGCCGCTGAAATGGCTCGTCGAGCTCGTCCTCGTCGGATGGCACTGGCTGTTCACGGCGGCCGGGCTTCCTGCCGCAGAGGGCATCACCTGGGTTCTGTCGATCGTCGGTCTCGTCATCGTCGTGCGCTCGGCGATGATCCCGCTTTTCGTCAAGCAGATCAAGAGCCAGCGGAAGATGATGGAAATCGCCCCTGAACTGCGGAAAGTTCAGGAGAAATACCGCGGGAAGCGCGATCAGCTCTCCCGCGAGGCGATGAGTCGCGAGACGATGGCCCTCTACAAGAAGCACGGCACGACACCCGTGTCGAGCTGTCTGCCGCTGCTCGTGCAGATGCCGGTCTTCTTCGCCCTGTTCAGCGTGCTGAACGATGTGCAGAAGATCCGCGACAATCCGAACTTCAGCGGTGTCGGGCTGCTCAACACAGAGCTCACACAGGAGTTCTATGACGCGAAGCTCTTCGGTGTGGCATCCCTGCACGAGACGCTGATCAACGCCGTCGAGAGCAGCAACACCGTCGCGATCGTGATCCTCGTGATCCTCGTCGTGCTCATGATCGGGTCGCAGTTCTTCACGCAGCTGCAGATCATCTCGAAGAACCTGTCGCCCGAGGCCAAGACCGGCCAGGCCTACCAGATGCAGAAGATCATGCTCTGGGTGCTGCCGTTCGCGTTCGTCTTCTCGGGTGTGTTCTTCCCGCTCGGTGTCGTCATCTACTGGTTCGTGTCGAACCTGTGGACGATGGGCCAGCAGTTCCTCGTCATCCGCGAAATGCCCACTCCCGGTTCGGATGCCGCCAAGGCACGCGAAGAGCGGCTCGCTCGCAAGGGCAAGGCGATCGATTCGTCGGGCAAGGTCGTCCCGATGGAGAAGTACCTCGCAGAGCAGCAGCGTCTGCTCGAAGAGGCCGAGCGCGCTCGTGCCGCGGCCCCGAAGCGCCAGCAGCCCGTCAGCAAGCAGCGTGCCAAGAAGAAGCAGGGCGGTGCCGGACCGCAGAAGAAGCCGGACGCTGACGGCAAAAGCTGACACCCGAACCAGAACGATAACGAGGACACCATGAGCATCTCCCCCGACGTCTCCGCCGAGGAACGGCCTGAGCGCGCGCCGGCGACGGTCGAGCAGCTCGAACAGGAAGGCGACATCGCCGCCGACTTCATCGAGGGCCTCCTGGATATCGCTGACATCGACGGCGATCTCGACCTCGACGTTCGGTCCGGTCGAGCCTATGTCTCGGTGGAGCCGCCGGAGGGTGGCTCGGTGGACCTCTTGTCCGACCCCGACACGGTGCACGCGCTGCAAGAACTCACCCGCATCGTCGTGCAGAACCAGACCGGTCGGTTCTCACGCCTGATCCTCGACATCGGCGGATCCCGTGATGCGCGCCAGCGCGAGCTCGAGGCGCTCGTCGACCGGGCGATCGAGCGGCTCGACGAGGGCGCATCCCAGGCATCCCTGCCGGCGATGTCGAGCTATGAGCGCAAGCTCGTGCACGACGTCGTGGCGGAACGGGGATTCGTGTCGGAGTCCTACGGCGAGGCCGCGGATCGTCACACCGTGATCCGGCGCGCCTGACGCGTTTCACGTGAAACATTCATGAGTGACATCGAGATCGAGCCGGCCGCAGCCACGGAGATCTTCGGCGACCGCATCGACCTGGCGCGCCGGTTCGCCGATTCCCTGGGGCGTCACGGCGAAGAACGCGGGCTCATCGGTCCCCTCGAACCGCCGCGGTTGTGGTCGCGCCACATTCTGAACAGTGCGGTCGTTGCTCCCCTGTTCTCTGGCCGCGTCGGAGACGTCGGATCAGGTGCGGGACTGCCCGGGCTCGTCCTGGCTATCGCGCGTCCTGACGTCGAGTTCGTGCTGATCGAGCCGATGGAGCGACGCGTCGCCTGGTTGACGGAGCAGGTAGCCGACCTCGGCCTCGACAATGTCGAAGTGCTGCGCACGCGGGCAGAGGACTGGGATCGCGGTCCCGTGCTGGATGTCGTCACCGCGCGAGCCGTCAGTGCGCTGCGCACCCTCGTGGCGATCACCGCACCTCTTGTTAAGGACGGCGGTGAACTGATCCTCCTCAAGGGAGCTTCCGCGCCGGGAGAGATCGACGCGGCTCAGAAGCAGCTGCGCCGATTCCACGTGACCGACGTGCGCGTTGAGATCGTGGGCGCCGACCTCCTGGACGAACCCACCCGCGTCGTCCGCGCCACCGTTCGCTGACCTCCGGACGCCGGTGATCGAGTAGCGCCTGCGGCGCGTGGTCTCGATACGCCGGCTTCGCCGTCTACTCGACCACCGGGTGGGCGCGCGGTCCCGGTGATCGAGTAGCGCCTCCGGCGCGTATCGAGATCCTCCCCACGTTTCACGTGAAACACCCGCGTGGCGAGGTTCCTGGTCTCGATGCGCCGGCTTCCCCGACTACTCGACCACCGGCGGGTGCGCCGGTCCCGGTGATCGAGTAGCGCCCCCGGCGCGTATCGAGATCCTCCCCACGTTTCACGTGAAGCACGCTCTCAGCGGCGAACTGGTCTCGATACGCCGGCTTCGCCGTCTACTCGACCACCGGTGGGGACGCCAGACCCCGGTGATCGAGTAGCGCCCCCGGCGCGTATCGAGATCTTCACTCGTTTCACGTGAAGCACGCTCTCGGTGGCGAACTGGTCTCGATACGCCGGTTTCGCCGTCTACTCGACCACCGGTGGGGACGCCGAACCCCGGTGATCGAGTAGCGCCTGCGGCGCGTATCGAGATCTTCACTCGTTTCACGTGAAACGCGATCTCTGCGGCGAACTGGTCTCGATACGCCGGCTTCGCCGTCTACTCGACCACCGGTGGGTGCGCCGAACCCCGGTGATCGAGTAGCGCCTGCGGCGCGTATCGAGATCCTCCCCGCGTTTCACGTGAAACACGATCTCAGCGGCGAACTGGTCTCGATACGCCGGCTTCGCCGTCTACTCGACCACCGGTGGGTGCGCCGGTCCCGGTGATCGAGTAGCGCCTTCGGCGCGTATCGAGATCCTCCCCACGTTTCACGTGAAACACCCGCGTGGGTGGGCGACCTGGTCTCGATACGCCGGCTTCGCCGTCTACTCGACCACCGGATAGCCGCACGTACCCGGTGATCGAGTAGCGCCTTCGGCGCGTATCGAGATCTTCACTCGTTTCACGTGAAACACCGGTGTGAGTGGGTGTCCTGGTCTCGATACGCCGGCTTCGCCGTCTACTCGACCACCGGATAGCCGCACGTACCCGGTGATCGAGTAGCGCCTCCGGCGCGTATCGAGATCCTCCCCTCGTTTCACGTGAAACACGATCTCAGCGGCGAACTGGTCTCGATACGCCGGCTTCGCCGTCTACTCGACCACCGGTTGGGTGCGCTGTCCCCGGTGATCGAGTAGCGCCTGCGGCGCGTATCGAGATCATGTCCATACGTGTCCTCCACAGAGCACGTCCGTCAGGCATTCACCACGAATGCCCGACCGTGGTGCTTGAGAATCGCACGCGTACGTCAACGTGGACCGATGGCATACATGTACATCCTCGAGTGCAGCGACCGAACTACCTATGTCGGCAGCACCCGTGATCTAGAGCGGCGTCTGTGGGAACACAACAATGGCGAGGGATCGGCGTACACGCGATGTCGCCTGCCGGTCAGGCTGCTGTACTTCGAAGAGTACGAGCGAGTAGAAGACGCGTTCCGCCGCGAGAAGCAAGTTCAAAACTGGGGTCGCGCGAAGCGTTTGGCCCTCGTGAAGGAACGCGCCGAACGGCTTCCGGAGCTGAGCAAGAAGCGCCGCCGCCCCTCGGTGATCGAGTAGCGCCGGAGGCGCGTATCGAGATCTCTTGTTTCACGTGAAACGTGGGGGTTTCGATACGGCGGCGGGGCCGCCTACTCGACCACCGGGGGTGGTGGTTCGGTGCGCGTATCGAGATCATGACACCTGCGCGGAAGCACCGCGTGGGGGTGGGGCAGGTTAGAGTGGGATGCGTTGTCCGACGACCCCATCCAGGAGACCGTTTCACGTGGAACATCCCGACGAACCGGCGCCGACGGCATCCTCTTTCAGCCTCGACGACTCGCCGATCGCCCGGGAACTCGCGGATCTCAATGCCCGTCGACGAGTCCTCGAGAGCGCGGAAGTTCAGTTCAGTGGTCGCACGCGCGTCCTGACGATCTCGAACCAGAAGGGCGGGGTGGGAAAGACCACCACGACGGTCAATGTCGCCGCCGCGCTCGCGGCTGCCGGCGCCCGCGTGCTCGTGATCGACCTGGACCCGCAGGGAAACGCATCGACGGCGCTCGGCGTCCCTCATAGCGCGGAGATCCCGAGCATCTACGACGTCCTGATCGACGAGTTTCCGCTCGCCGACGTCATCCAGACCAGCCCCGAATCACCCCGACTGTTCTGCGCCCCCAGCACGATCCACCTCGCGGGTGCCGAAATCGAGCTCGTCTCGCAGGTCGCCCGCGAACATCGCCTGCGCACCGCACTCGACAGCTACCTCGCGAACGAGGAGCATCGCCTCGATTTCGTGCTCATCGACTGCCCGCCCTCGCTCGGTCTGCTCACGATCAACGCCTTCACCGCCGCCACCGAGCTGCTCATCCCGATCCAGTGCGAGTACTACGCGCTGGAAGGCCTGAGCCAGCTGCTCGGCACGGTCCAGATGATCCAGAAGCACCTCAATCCGCGTCTGAACCTGTCGACGATCATGCTCACCATGTACGACGGGCGCACCCGCCTCGCTCAGCAGGTCGCCGAAGAAGTACGACAGCACTTTCCGAACGAGGTGCTCGACACCGTCATCCCACGTTCGGTGCGTGTTTCGGAAGCGCCGAGCTTCGGACAGACGGTCATCGCCTACGACGGCCAATCCGCCGGCGCGGTCGCCTACCGCGAAGCCGCTGTCGAGATCATCCGGCGCGACGGCGCCCCTCAACCCCCACGAGAAGAAGAGGAGTCCTGATGGCGAAGCGCACAGGCCTCGGTCGCGGCATCGGCGCCCTCATTCCCACCAGCGAACCCACTGAGGCTCGTCCCGCCGACGTGTTCTTCCCGCGGGGGACCCCGTCAGAAGGGGATCCTTCGCCCGACGGCGCCGCATCGCCCGACGACGCGACCACGACGACAACGGCTCCCGCGTCGCCTGAGCTCGTCGCGGTCCCCGGCGCGCACCTCGCGCACATCGATCCGCACACGATCGTTCCCAACCCGCGCCAGCCGCGCACGCACTTCGATGCCGACGACCTCGCCGAGCTCGTGCACAGCGTTCGCGAGTTCGGCGTACTGCAGCCCGTCGTCGTGCGCGACACAGGCGAGGGCACGTACGAGCTCATCATGGGCGAGCGCCGCACCCGCGCCGCCCGCGAGGCGGGCCTCGAGTCGATCCCCGCCGTCATCCGCGAGACCTCCGACGAGCACCTGCTGCGCGACGCTCTGCTCGAGAACCTTCACCGCTCCGAACTGAACCCGCTCGAAGAGGCCTCGGCCTATGAGCAGCTCCTCGCCGACTTCGGGATCACGCAAGAGGAGCTCGCGAGCCGGATCGGCCGTTCCCGCCCGCAGATCAGCAACACGATCCGCCTGCTCAAGCTTCCCGTGCCCGTGCAGCAGCGCGTCGCCGCCGGCGTGCTCACGGCCGGTCATGCCCGCGCGATCCTGTCGGTCGACGACACTGACGCGATGCAGCGGCTGGCCGACAAGATCGTCAACGAGGACCTCTCCGTGCGCGCCGCCGAAGCTGCCGCGAAGATGACGGATGCCGCCGGCACACGCCGTCCGAAGCCGCAAGCCGGGTCCCGGCGCGCACACCTTGACGACCTCGCGGGACGGCTCGGGGATCGCCTCAACACGCGCGTCAAGATCGCACTAGGCGCCCGAAAGGGCCAGATCAGCATTGATTTCGCCAGCATCCAGGATCTCAACCGCATCCTCGAGGAACTCGGCGAGACGCCGTTCGGCGCGAGCTGACGAAGCGTCGAGCACGCGGCACCCGCCTCGAGAACATCCCGGTCGGCGTCGGCACCCGCATCGCCGTACCGACGTACCCTGGATAGGTGAGGAACGACGACCAGACGCCCCGGCGCCGAGCGAGCTTGGAACTGCTGCGTGCCGAGGCGACCGACGAACTTTCCGTCGTCATCGACGAGCGTCTGCGTTCCGGTGAAGACCCGTGGGAGTTCATGGAGGACTTGCCGACGGTTGACGAGCTCGTCGTGTTCACGCTGCGCGCCGAGAACATCGAGGCCGACGGCGGCGTGCGTCCGACGGCTGCCCGGCACTATCGCGTGCTGCGTCAGATCGCCGAGGACTATCCGCAGCTGACGCCCGCCGTCTGGCGGCTGCTCGGTGACGCCAATACGCACCGCCTCTGGGATGCCACGGTGCGCGCAGACGCCTCATAGAACACGAAACCCCCGATGACGTAGGAAAACATCACCGGGGGCTTCGGATGCTAGGTGTCAGCCGATGTACTTGGCGAGGTCCTGCTCGAGCGCGAACTTCGGCTTGGCGCCGACGATGGTCGCCTCGACCTCGCCCTTGTTGAAGACCTTCATCGCCGGGATCGAGGTGATCTGGTACTTCATCGCGAGATCAGGGTTCTCGTCGACGTTGAGCTTGAGGATCGTGATCTTGTCGGGGTTCTCGGCCTGGATCTCGTCGAGAACGGGAGCGACCATGCGACACGGTCCACACCATGCGGCCCAGAAGTCCACGAGCACGGGTCCTTCGGCCTGGAGCACGTCCTGCTCCCAGGTGGCCGACGTCGTCGCCTTGGCGGTCATGTGTATCTCCTTCTGTGGGACGTCTCTGGATGGGGGAAACGTGCGAGACGCCGGGTTTGTTCCGAGGGTGTCAGGCGACGCCGACGTCGGCGAGCCCGTCGATGGGGGAGGATTCGGCGGCCGGAGTCCCCGCCTCGCCGAGTGCGGCGAGGTAGTGCTCGACGTCGAGCGCGGCCACGGTGCCGCTGCCCGCGGCCGTGACGGCCTGCCGGTACGTGGGGTCGATGACGTCGCCGGCGGCGAAGATGCCCGGCACCGAGGTGCGTGAGGTGCGACCGTCGACCCACACCGTGCCTTCGGGGGTGAGGTCGAGCTTGCCGTGCACGAGGTGCGTGCGCGGGTCGTTGCCGATCGCGACGAAGACGCCGTCGAGCGCGAGCTCGCGCGTCTCACCCGTGCGGGTGTCGCTCAGCACGATGCCCGTGACGGCGTCCTCACCGAGGATGTCGGCGACTTCGCTGTTCCACACGAACTCGATCTTGTCGTTGGCGAAGGCGCGGTCCTGCATGATCTTGGATGCGCGCAGCTCGTCGCGGCGGTGGATGACGTAGACCTTCGAGGCGAACTTGGTGAGGAACGTGGCTTCCTCCATCGCCGAGTCGCCTCCGCCGACGACGGCGATCGTGCGCTCGCGGAAGAAGAACCCGTCACAGGTCGCGCAGTACGACACTCCACGGCCGGCGAGACGGGCTTCGCCTTCGATCCCGATCTTGCGCGGCGCCGAACCGGTCGCGAACACGATCGACTCCGCCTCGTGCACGCCACCCGAGCCCAGGACCACGCGCTTGACGGGTCCGTCGACATCGAGCGACACGACATCGTCGTACAGCACCTCTGCGCCGAACCGTTCCGCCTGCGCCTGCATCTTCGCCATCAGGTCGGGGCCCATGATCCCCTCGGGGAAACCGGGGAAGTTCTCGACATCGGTCGTGTTCATGAGCTCACCACCGGCCTCGACCGAGCTCGCCACGACGAGCGGCTCGAGATTGGCCCGCGCCGCGTAGATGGCGGCGGTGTATCCGGCCGGTCCGGAACCGATGACGATGACGTGACGCACGAAGACTCCTTCTCGATGACGGATGCTGCGGCATCCGCTGACATCAACCCATGCTAACCACGCCGCATTCCACCGCCGGCGGGACCCGCGGCGATCAGCGACGGCGGGGGATGACGCGGCGTGCGAGATCCAGAGCGGGGCGCAGCTCGGGCGCGCGCAGCAGTGCGAGCACCCCGACATACACCGCGAACGAGACCAGACCGATGAGTGCCGTCGCGACGGCGCCGAGCAGCTTGTCGGCGACGGCCCAGCCGGCATCGCCCCCGAGCAGCAGGAAGGTCAGCCACCCCGCCGCGGCGGCGGGGACGGCGGCGATGAGGAAGCGCCCGTACGCGACGAACCACGCGCCCGCGCCGAGCGCACCCAGCCGCCGCCGCAGGAGGGTCGTGGCGATGACGACCTGCACGAGCGTCGAGATCGACTGGCCGAGCGCGACTCCCGCGGCAAGCTGCGCGAGCGGCAGCGTCGCCTGCGCGACGAGCACGAGGATCACGAAGAGCCCGCACTGGATGACCGTGAACACGAACGGCGTGCGGGTGTCGTTGTAGGCATAGAAGGCACGTTGCACGACGAACAGCACCGAGAGCGGGATCAGCCCCACGAGGTAGGCCACGAGGACGGGAGCCGCAGCGACGGCCGCCCCGGCACTGTCGGCGAAGACCCGGGTCGCGGGAACGGCGGCGGCGATGAGGGCTGCGGCGGCGATCGTGATGAGCATCCCCGTGACACGGATGCTGGCCGACAGGTCGGTTCGCACGTCGTCGTCGCGTCCGGCGTGCGCGTGCTCGGAGAGGCGGGTGAAGTACGGCGTCCCGATCGACATGACGATGATCGAGTACGGCAGCATGAAGACGAGCCACGCGTTGGCCATCGCGAACGCGGACGGTCCGTCGCCCGATGCCTCGGTGATGACGCGGGTCTGCACGAGCCCGGCGAGCGTGCGGACGACGACCATCGCGAAGGTCCATCCCGCGAGGCGTCCGATGTGACCGAGGCCGACGCCACGCCACCGGAAGTCCGGCCGCAGGTGCAGTCCTGTGCGCCGCCAGAAGAAGAGCAGCACGAGCGCTTGGATGACGATCCCGCCGGTCGCGGTGGCCCCGAGTGCCGTGACCATCGTCGGTGTCCAGTCGGACACCGCGGTCAGCTCCGTGCCGAAGACCACGCCGATGAGCCCGAAGCCGGCGATGGACACGACGTTGTTGACGATCGGCGCCCAGGTGAAGGGCCCGTAGACCTTGCGGGCGTTGAGCGCTTCGCCCACGAGGGCGTAGAGGCCGTAGAAGAAGATCTGCGGCAGGCACCAGTAGGCCAGCACCGTCGCGAGCGCCTTCTGATCGGGCGCGAACCCCGGGGCGAAGAGCTCGACCAGCAGGGGAGCGCACAGCGTCGCCACGGCGCTCGTCACGAGCAGCACGACGGTGCCGAGCGTGAACAGCTTCGAGATGAACGTGCGACCCCCGTCGGCGTGCGCACTGGCGCGCACGATCTGCGGCACGATGACGGCGGTGAGCAGGCCGTACGAGATGATCTCGTAGATCGTGTTGGGCAGCTGGTTCGCGATCGCGAAGGCGTCGCCCGCGCGGCTGAAGACCGCACCGAGCACCGTCACGAGCACGATCGTGCGGATGAGGCCCGTCACGCGCGAGACGAGGGTGCCCGCGCCGATGAGGGCGCTCGCCCTGCCGACGCTCACGGTGCATCCTCGCTCGAGGGTGTTTCGCCACGGCGGCGCTCCCGAGCACGCAGGATCGTGCGCAGCACACCGAGCACGAGGAGTCCGCCGACGATGACGGCCAGCGCGACGAGGCCGACCGTCTCCCACTCCGCCCGCACGTTCACCTCGACCCGCTCGGATGGGCCGATCGCGACGAACGAGGGGCTGCGCAGCTGCAGCTCGAGGGTGACCTCGCCGTTTCCGACGCGCGCTTCGACCGGAACCTCCACGCGCGTGTTGCTCTGCGGCGTCGCGACGATGTCGTTCGCGCGGCGCACGTTCAGTCGCAGGTCGTTGGGACTGGCGTAGAGCACGAGGTTGACGGCGTAGGGAAGGTCGTTGCGCACCGTGAACGGCAGGCCTGCGCCGGCGGCGAAGAGGTTGATCGTCTTGTTGGGCAGCAGCCGCACGGCCCCGAGCGTCTCGCGCGTCGCGAGGCGGTGCTCCGCGACCGCCGTCGTGAAGTCGCCGGCCCGCGCGGCCCAGCCGACGCCGAGCAGCTGCAGGATCTCGGCCCGCTCGATGCCGGTCAGCAGACCCGGATCGTCGAGGATCGTCGCGAAGCGGCCGAGCTCGTCTTCGTCGCCGAAGAGAGCGGATGCCGCGGCGACGCGCTCGGCGGGAGGCTCGGTGTCGACCAGCTCGACCGCCTGGGCGGCCGTGCCGGCGACACCCGTGAGGGACTGCGTGATGACGCCGGGGAAGTCGGCGACGGCGCTCAGGACGGTGCGGATCCCGATGTAGGACCGGGCGGTCGTGCGGTCGAGGGCGACGAGGAGGGGAGCATCGGCGGCGGCGGCGAAGGCGAGGTAGCCGGTCGCAGCGGCGAGGGGAGAGCCGCGCAGCGCCGACTCGTCGATCGCCGCGGCCTGCGAGAGCAGACGCGAGATCTCGGCGTCGGCGACGAGCAGCCCCGCGTCGCCCGTGGCTGCGCGGGCGCCGACCGCGTCGCCCTTCGCGCCGGCGGTCGTCGCCGTCGAGGGCACGACGGTCAGCGCAGCGCCGTCGTCGAGGGCTCCGAGCTTCGCGACGGCGTCGCGCGTGATGCTGCCGGCGTCGGGCCAGTACACCGTGCCGCGGACCGTTCCGATCGCGACCACGTCGTCGACCGTGGGGTAGACGGGGGCCTGCGGGTCGGCCGGCTCGGTCGGGGCCGGCGTCGGGGCCACGGGCAGTGTCGGGGTCGGTTCGGCGACGGGCGGAAAGTCGGCCGCCGTCATCGAGGCCGCGAACGACGTGGGCTCGAGCGGGCGCGAGAGCCCCGCTTCGAGCTGCACGGCCGGGTCGGCGTCGCCGAACTGCAGCGCGAAGCGCGTGTTGCCGAGGGCCTCGAGACTCTCCAGCCAGCTCGTCGCACTCTCCGGAGCGGCGATTCCGAGCACGCGGATCGCGGCCGGGATCGCGGGGTCGACCGCGAGGATCGCGCTCGTGCCCGAGACGCCCTCGAGCTGGCTCGTCAGCTCTCCGTCAGGCGCCGTGAGTCGCTCGAGCTCGCTCGCCGTCAGCAGCGCGTCGGCGCGCGCGTCGACCGTGATCGGCACGATGAACGACGCGCTGAGCGGTCGGTCGGGTGCGGGCACGACGATGACGCTCGTCGACACCACGGCGCCGTCGGGCGAGTCGTACGCGGCCTCGAGCGGATACACGCCCGGTCGCAGCTCGACGAGTTCGGGGGTCTCGGGCGGCACGAGGATCGCGGTGGTCTGCTGTTCGCCGGCGGAGACGGGGTCGATCGTGCCGGTGGCGACGGTGCGCGTCGTGACGTCGGACGAGCCCGCGAGCCACGCCGTCAGCTCGGCGCGCCCCGCGAGCGGAGCGGTGCCGAGCGCGAGGGTCACGGGTGTCGCGGCGATCCCCGCCGTCGTGTCGTTGTGCAGCGTGACCGACACCGTGAGCGTCTCGCCGGCGTTCAGGATGCCGTTGCGCAGCGGTGCGAGGGTGAAAGATGTCGTGCCCGTCGGGGCCGCATCCGTGGCGGCGGGCGTGGGCGACGGGCTCGGTGCGTCGGCGGCCGCGGGAAGCGGCATCCCGAGCCCGAGGGCGACCGTCAGCGCCGTGAGGATCGACAGCGCGCGCCGGGGCCGGCTCTTCCTCAGGGGGGTGTCGATCATTGCTCTGGGTTCGCTCCTGTGCGATTGCGGACCGCACGACCGAACAGATTCTACGGTCCGCCCCTCGGAGACCTCCGACAGCGCACGCGGTTGAATGGAGGACGTGACCTCTCGACCCCTGCTTCCCGAGCCCGATCCTGCCCTGTGCCGCGCGCTCGCCGACGACCTGCGCGACGCCGGCTTCACGTCGGCCGCGCTGCGCGCCGCGTGGGGTGAGACCGCCGACACGGCGATCGCGCGCGGCCTGCGCTCACCGGCGCTGCGCGCGCTCACCGGCCGCGACGACCCCCTCGCCGTGCTGGGACGACTTCTCGTGCTCGGGATGCCGCAACCCGCGGCATCCGTCGATCGGAGCCTGCCGCGCACGGGGTGCACGGGCCTCGTCGCCCTCGGTCTTGCCGTCGTGTCCGGGGACGAGATCGAACCCGTGGCGATCGTGCGTCCGCAGTCGTTCGCGGACGAGCGCGGCGACGGGGAATGGTGGATCGCGAGCGACCTCGACGAGAGCGCCCTGCAGGGTGCGCTGCCCGAAGACCACGTGCTCGGGGTCGGTGGCGCGTCGTTGACGCTCGCGTCGCTGCAGCTGCCGACGCCCGCCGAGCGGGGCCTCGATCTCGGCAGCGGGTGCGGCATCCAGTCGCTGCGGGCACGTCGCGCCGTGGATCGCGTCGTGGCGACCGACATCTCGGAGCGCGCCCTGCGGTTCACGCGCCTCAACGCCGCGCTGTGCGGCGTCGACGGCATCGAGCCGCGGCACGGCAGCCTGTTCGCGCCCGTCGCGGGCGAGCAGTTCGACCGGATCGTGTCCAACCCGCCCTTCGTCATCACGCCGCGTGTCGCGGGCGTGCCCGCCTACGAGTACCGCGACGCCGGCTTCACGGGTGACGGGCTCGTCGCGGCCGTCGTCTCGGGTGTCGGGGCCCACCTTTCGCCTGGCGGTGTCGCGCAGCTGCTCGGCAACTGGGAGACCCGCGACGGCGTCGACGGTCTCGAGCGCGTTCGGGAGTGGATCGCGGCGGCGCCCGTCGCCCTCGACGCGTGGGTCGTCGAGCGGGAGCAGCTCGACCCGCTGTCGTACGCCGAGCTGTGGGTGCGCGACGGCGGCACCCTGCTCGGAACGCCCGAATACGCGCGGCTCATCGACGCCTGGCTCGAGGACTTCGACGCCCGCGCCGTGTCATCGATCGGCTTCGGCTACGTCCTGCTGCGGCGCCCGGCGGCGGGCGAGGCGACGCTGTCACGGTACGAGCGGGTGACCCAGGCGCTGCCCGACGGCGGGCTCGGGCGGCATCTCGCCGACGCGCTCGATGCGCATGACGCGCTCGCGCGGCTCGACGATGCGGCGCTGGCCGCCTGCGTCGCGCTCGTCGCGGCCGATGTCACCGAGGCCCGGCACCAGCTGCCGGGAGCCGAGGCGCCGACCGTCATCGAGCTGCGCCAGGGTGCGGGGTTCGGCCGGTCGCTGTCGGTCGACCCGGGTCTGGCGGCGCTCGTCGGCGCGTGCGACGGCGACCTGCCGCTCGGCCTGCTGATCGACGCCATCGCGGAGCTGCTCGAGGTCGATGCCGTCGCGCTGCGCGCCGACCTGCTGCCCCGCGTGCGCGAACTCGTGTTCACCGGATTCCTGAGTCTCGTCGGTGGGGCGTCGAGTTCTCCGGACAGAAACGGCGTTTCGGGGGCAGGGGAGCGGGAACCGACGATCCGTCCGGAGAAGTGGACGCCGGATCCGCCCCACGGCGCTCGGTAGGCTCGAACCCATGCTGAATATGGCCGACGGCGTCGCGCGCCTGGCCGCGCTCGCGGAGTCTCCCGTCGTCGCGACGCTCGCGCGCGCCTTCGCCGACGCCGGGTTCGACCTCGCGATCGTCGGCGGCCCGGTGCGCGACGCGCTGCTGGGCCGCGAGACCCACGACCTCGATTTCACGACGAACGCGCGGCCCGACGACATCCTGCGGATCATCAAGCCCATCAGCACGGCGCAGTGGGACATCGGCCGTGCCTTCGGCACGATCGGTGCGAAGGTCGCGGGGGATTCCCCACTCCTTCTCCACGGATCGCGTTCGCGCTCCGCGGAGCCTCGAGGCGCGGGGGCTCAGGTCGAAGTCACGACCTATCGGGCCGACAGCTACGACGGCGTGACCCGCAAGCCCACCGTCGAATTCGGCGACACGATCGAGGCCGACCTCGGTCGCCGCGACTTCACCGTCAACGCCATGGCGTTGCGCGTGCCGTCGCAGACGCTCGTCGATCCGACGGGCGGCGTCGAAGACCTCGTGCGCGGCGTGCTGCGCACACCGGCCGACCCGCACGTGAGCTTCGGCGACGACCCGCTGCGCATGCTGCGTGCCGCGCGGTTCTCGTCGCAGCTGGGCTTCGAGGTCGACCCCGCGACGGTCGAGGCGATCACCGAGCTGCGCGCCACCCTCGAGATCGTGAGCCCCGAGCGGATCCAGAGCGAGCTCGTGCGGCTGCTGCAGACCGACGATCCGACACGCGGCATCCGGCTGCTCGTCGAGACCGGCCTCATGGGCGAGTTCCTCCCCGAGATTCCGGCCCTGCAGCTCGAGGTCGACGAGCACCACCATCACAAGGACGTCTACGAGCACTCCCTCACGGTGCTGCAGCAGACGATCGACCTCGAGCACGAGCGGCACCCGGATGCCGCCCCCGACGTCGCGCTGCGGCTCGCGGCGCTGCTGCACGACATCGGCAAGCCGGCGACCCGGCGGCTCGAGCCCGGCGGCGGCGTCACGTTCCATCACCATGACGTCAAGGGCGCCCGGCTCGCGCGCAAACGGCTGCAGGCGCTGCGGTTCGACTCGGACACGATCTCGGGCGTGACGCAGCTCATCGAGCAGCACCTGCGGTTCTTCGGCTATGCCGAGGGGGCATGGACCGACTCCGCCGTCCGGCGGTACGTACGCGACGCGGGATCGCAGCTCGAGCGCCTGCACATCCTCACTCGTGCCGACGTCACGACCCGCAACCGGCGCAAGGCGACGCGGTTGCGCAACGCCTACGACGACATCGAGCGGCGGATCGCCGAGCTCTCGGCGCAAGAGGAGCTCGAGGCGATCCGTCCCGACCTCGACGGCAATCAGATCCAGGCGATCCTCGGCCTCACCCCCGGGCGCGAAGTGGGCGAGGCCTATCGGTTCCTCCTCGACCTGCGCCTCGACGAGGGCGTGCTGGGCGAAGACGAAGCCGAGCGGCGTCTGCGCGCGTGGTGGGCCGACCGCGCCTGAGCAGACCTCCCGTGCGGCGCGCCGTCGACCTACACTGGTCAGGCGTCGATCGGAGCCCCATGTCCTCGCCATGGTCCCCGCAGCGCGGCGTCTCACCGGAGGGCGCGCGCCTTCTGATCGAGCGCGCCCACGACGAGCTCGTTGCGGGCAATGAAGCCGACGAGCGGCTGCAGAATGTCCGGCCGCTCGTGCGCGACTCGTGGCGCCGTTCGATCGCCTCCCTCGTCGGCGTCGAGAGCCTGCCGCCTCTCGAACTCGGTGCCGACGTCATCGACACGTACCGCCGGGAGCATCCGCTGGCCGCTGCGGTCGACATCGTGCGCGGACTCCTGCTTCCTGGAGGCGCCGAGGATTCGGGGGTCGTCGTCGCGATGGGGGATGCCGCGGGTCGGCTGCTCTGGGTCGAGGGCGACCGGGCCGTGCGGCGCCTGACGGGCGATGTGGGCTTCGTGCCCGGCGCGAACTGGTCCGAAGACGCCGTCGGAACCTCCGCCCCCGGCACGGCGCTCGCGCTGGGGCGCTCGGTGCAGATCCGCGGGGCCGAGCACTTCAACCGGCTCGTGCAGCCGTGGTCCTGCACCGCTGCTCCCGTGACCGATCCGGAGACGCGTCGCATCCTCGGCGTCGTCGACGTCACGGGGGAGTCGCCCGCCGCGTCGGCGCAGGCCCAGCTGCTCGTCGCCGCGACCGCTCGCGCGATCGAGACTGAACTGCTCGTCACGCGACTGCGCGCTCGGGCCGAGTCCGCACCGCCCGCGAAGCCGTCGCGTCGCCCCGAGATGACGCGGGCGACGCTTCGGGTGCTCGGCCGAGACCGGGCGCTGCTCGAGCTCGCGGGCGAGGGTGTCGAGACGGTGAGCGAGCTCGGAGCGCGGCACGCCGAGATCCTGCTCATGCTCGCCGTTCACCGCCGCGGGCTGTCCGCCGACCGGCTCGGCGAGCTGGTCTACGGCGACCCGTCCGCCGCCGACACCGTGCGACCCGAGCTCGTGCGCCTGCGCAAGGTGCTCGAACGCACGGCGCCGCAGCTCGCACCCGCGTCGCGCCCGTATCGGCTCACGGTTCCCCTCGAGACCGACGCGCACCACGTGCTGTCGCTGCTCGACCGGGGTGCGCATCGCGTCGCGCTCGCCGCCTACCGCGGCGACGTGCTCCCGGATTCGACGGCGCCCGGCGTCGAGGAGTTCCGCGACACGGTGCGCACGACGTTGCGTGAGGCGCTCATGGCCGAGGCATCCCTCGACGTCCTGCTCGCCTACGCCGACACCGCGCCCGACGACGTCGAGCTCCTCCGCCTGTGTCTGCAGATGCTCCCCGCCCGTTCGCCCAAGCGGGCCCACCTCGTCGCCCGCCTCGACCGTCTCGAGTCCTGACCCGGCGGTGAGCCCGCGCGGGCGCCGCATCCCCCGCGCAACGGTTTGCAACGTTGCGGCGCCTACCGTCGTTCCCACGCGACACCGACGTCGCGAAACCGTCGAAGGAGACCAGTCATGACCATCGTCGAAGAGAGCGTCTCGAGCGTCTACGCTGCCCCCGGGCAGCGCGGCTCGGTCGCCGAGTATCGTCCTCGCTACGGCCACTACATCGGCGGCGAGTTCGTCGAGCCCGTCAAGGGCCAGTACTTCGAGAACATCTCGCCCGTCAACGGCAAGCCCTTCACCGAGGTCGGGCGCGGCACCGTCGAGGACATCGACCGTGCCGTCGACGTCGCCTGGCAGGCGTTCGAGTCGTGGAAGCGTACGACACCCGCCGAGCGCGCCGTCATCCTCAACAAGATCGCCGACCGCATCGAGCAGAACCTCGAGAGGATCGCCGTCGCCGAGACGTGGGAGAACGGCAAGCCCGTGCGCGAGACGCTCGCCGCCGACATCCCGCTCGCTGTCGACCACTTCCGCTACTTCGCCGGCGTGCTGCGCGCGCAGGAGGGCACGCTCAGCCAGCTCGACGAGGACACCGTCGCGTACCACTTCCACGAGCCGCTCGGTGTCGTCGGGCAGATCATCCCGTGGAACTTCCCGATCCTCATGGCGACGTGGAAGCTCGCTCCCGCGCTCGCCGCCGGCAACTGCGTCGTGCTCAAGCCCGCCGAGCAGACGCCCGCGTCGCTGCTGTTCCTGTTCGAGATCATCGGCGATCTGCTGCCCGCGGGGGTCGTCAACATCGTCAACGGCTTCGGCATCGAGGCGGGGGCGCCGCTCGCGCAGCACAAGCGCATCCGCAAGGTCGCGTTCACGGGTGAGACCACGACGGGCCGGCTCATCATGCAGTACGCGTCGCAGAACCTCATTCCCGTGACGCTCGAGCTCGGAGGCAAGAGCGCCAACGTGTTCTTCGAAGACGTCGCCCGCTCGACCGATGACGCCTACTACGACAAGGCGCTCGAGGGCTTCACGCTCTTCGCCCTCAATCAGGGCGAAGTGTGCACGTGCCCCTCGCGCGCTCTCATCCAGCGCTCGATCTACGACGGCTTCATGGGCGACGCGCTCGATCGGGTGGCCAAGATCGTGCAGGGCAACCCGCTCGACCCGGCGACGATGATCGGCGCACAGGCATCCAATGATCAGCTCGAGAAGATCCTGTCGTACATCGACATCGGCAAGGCCGGTGGCGCGAAGCTGCTCGCCGGTGGCGAGCGGGTCGACCTGGGCGGCGACCTCAGCGGGGGGTACTACGTCGCACCGACCGTGTTCGAGGGCACGAACGACATGCGGATCTTCCAGGAGGAGATCTTCGGCCCCGTCGTCTCGGTGACGTCCTTCGACGACTTCGACGACGGCATCTCGATCGCGAACGACACCCTCTACGGCCTCGGTGCCGGGGTGTGGAGCCGTTCGGGAGACACCGCCTACAAGGCGGGACGCGCCATCGAAGCCGGGCGCGTCTGGACGAACACCTACCACCAGTACCCGGCGCACGCCGCGTTCGGCGGGTACAAGCAGTCCGGCATCGGTCGCGAGAACCACCTCAAGATGCTCGACCACTATCAGCAGACGAAGAACCTGCTCGTGTCGTACGCCGAGGGCGCGATGGGCTTCTTCTGATCCGGCTCGTCCCTCTTCTGCCACCGGACCCCAGCCGGTTGGAGGGACGGCTCGATAGCCGGGTGAGCCAGGGGCACCCGCGCATCGGTTGGCGGGGTGAGACGCACCACGACGTTCCCCAGACGTTCGCGTCTCACTCCGCCTCTTCTGACTTCCCCCTCGGCGAACGGAGAACACGCATGGTCACCCACAGCCGCGTGGCCGTCACGGATGCCGCAGCCGCGCTGCTGCGTGAACTGACGACGCAGCACGGGCCGCTCATGTTCCATCAGTCGGGTGGATGCTGCGACGGCAGCGCGCCCATGTGCTATCCCGTCGGCATGTTCATCACAGGTCCGTCCGACGTGCTGCTGGGCGATCTCGACGTCGGGCTCGACGGGGCCATCGAGGTGTACATCTCGGAAGCGCAGTTCGAGTACTGGAAGTACACGCACCTCACGATCGACGTCGTGCCAGGTCGGGGTGCGGGGTTCAGCGTCGAGTCTCCGACCGGCATGCGCTTCATCGTGCGCTCGAGGATGCTGGACGAGCCCGAACTGGAGCACTTCGGGATCGGGTGAGGCTCAGCGTCCGAGGACCGACCAGACGAAGCCCATGATCTGCGGCAGCGACCACATCAGCAGCATGATGCCCACGACGATGACGACCGCCCAGGGGATGCCGCGCTTCAGCCGGCGACCCGGCGCGGCCACGCCCGGGGGCGGGCGCAGCGCGGTCGACGGCGCGGCGAAGGGCAGCCCCTCGTGCGCCGTGGCCGGAGCGGTCAGCCGGTCGTCGCGCCAGCGCTCCCACTGTGCGAGCTTGTCGAGCAGGGCGCCCACGACCGAGAACAGCCAGCTCCACGTCGCGGGGTCGAGGGTCGAGAAGTCGCGCTTGGCGTAGAGGAACAGCCAATCGTCGACGATCTCGACATCGAGGGCCGCGGCGTTGTCGATGAACCGCGCCATGATGTCGGGCGTGAACAGATAGAGCGCGTCGCGCTCGTACCCGGTGGGGCAGTACAGCGAGAAGTAGCGATCGAAGTCGCCCTCGAGGCTGAGCCGCTGATCCCGGTCGAACGAGGTCGGAAGGTTCGATCCGAACAGGCCGTTGTTGCCGAGGGCGTCGAGCACGATGTGGGGGAGGGGCACGTCGAGCTTGACGGCGACGTAGCCCCACGAGTGCGTCGTGCGGTTCTTGCCGGAACCGGTCGTGTACCGGTAGTTCGCGAACTCGACGAACCTCGGGCGCGTGCCGCGCACGAGGTCGAGGCTCTGTCTCGACGAGCCCAGGCCGAAGATCATCCCGGGCAGGCGCGGGTTCGCGAGCGTCGGCAGGTAGCCCATGCCGTTCGCCTGCGCGAAGCGGTCGAGCCTGAACCGCCGGGTCGGTGCTCCTCCGCCGACCGCACGGACGACCGCCGTGATGACCGCCGCCAGAATGCCCAGCACGAAGAGGATGAAGATCGTCGCACCGATCGCGACGAACCACGGCGGCGCTGTGCCCGAGACGGCCGCCGTGAGGAAGGCGGTCGCGGCCGTCGACACCGAGATCAGGATCATGATCGCTACGGCGATGAGGACGACGACGCCGATCACGTTGCCGATTCCGCTGCCGCGCAGCGCCCCGGTCGCGCGCAGCCGCTGCGTGAACGCGCGCACGTCGGCGCGGTCGACGGGCTCGACGAGAGGGCGCGGGTCGAACGAGGTCGACCCCTGTTCCTGATGCAGCGACATCCGTCCTCCCCTGGGTCATGCCGAGCCCACGCTACCCGCCGACGCCGAGCCCCCTGACTCGATCCCTGAGCGTGCCGAAGAGCGCGCACCACGCCGCGCCGCGGCATCCGGTATCATAGGAGGGTTGTCCGTTCGCGTTCGATGCGCGGTAAGCCGGATGACGTGCACCACACCCTCCTGCTGTGGGGAGATTCCCCGCAGCCGTTCTAGTCCGAAGGAGGTGGGTTAGTGACGCACACACACCAGTACGAGCTCATGGTGATCCTGAACCCCGAGATCGACGAGCGCCAGGTCGCTCCGAACCTCGAGAAGTTCCTCAAGGTCATCACGAACGACGGTGGCTCTGTCGACAACGTCGACATCTGGGGTCGCCGCCGTCTCGCCTACGAGATCCAGAAGCACACCGAAGGCGTCTACGCCGTCGTCAACTTCACCGCCACGAGCGAGGCCACGCACGAGCTGGACCGCCAGCTCAAGCTCGACGAGCGCATCATGCGCACGAAGGTCCTCCGCGCTGAAGAGGCCATCGCGATGGTCGCCTCCGAGAAGCAGCGCGCCGACGAGAAGGCCGCCCGCAAGGCTGCTGCTCCCGCCAAGGTCGCTGCTCCCGCGAAGGCTGCTGCTCCCGCGAAGGCTGCCGCTCCCGCCAAGGCTGCGAAGGCGTAACGACATGGCCGGCGAGACGATCATCACCGTCGTGGGCAACCTCACGGCAGACCCCGAACTGCGGTACACGCAGAACGGGCTCCCCGTCGCGAACTTCACGATCGCGTCGACGCCGCGCAACTACGACCGCCAGACCAACGAGTGGAAGGACGGCGAAGCGCTGTTCCTCCGCGCGAGTGTGTGGCGCGAGTTCGCCGAGCACGTGGCCGGTTCGCTGACCAAGGGCATGCGGGTCGTCGCGACCGGCCGCCTGAAGCAGCGCAGCTACCAGGATCGCGAGGGCAACAACCGCACCGCGATCGAGCTCGAGGTCGACGAGATCGGACCGTCGCTGCGTTATGCGACGGCCCAGGTCACGCGTGCCGCGAGCGGCGGTGGCGGCGGAGGCAACTTCGGCGGCGGCGGTGGCGGCGGCGGACAGTCGCGTCCCGCGCAGGTGGCAGAGGAGCCGTGGGCTACCCCCGGTTCCTCCAACGCCGGCGGTGGAGACGCCTGGGCGACGCCCGGTGCGTCCTACGGCGACGACACCCCGTTTTGACGCCGACCTCCGGTCCCTGAGTTCGCTAGAGCGTCGAGACCGGGTCACGGCAACAACTTTTCTCACTCTGTAAAGGAAACACCATGGCTGGAAAGGCAACCGGCGATCGCCGGAAGCCGCGGAAGGGCGCGAAGAACGCGGCCCCCGCGAAGTCGATCCGTGTCGGCGTCATTGACTATAAGGACGTCGCCACTCTTCGCAAGTTCATCTCGGAGCGCGGCAAGATCCGTGCCCGTCGTATCACCGGTGTCTCGGTGCAGGAGCAGCGTCTGATCGCCAAGGCGATCAAAAACGCGCGCGAAATGGCGCTCCTGCCTTACGCCGGCGCTGGCCGCTAAGGGGCATCCGATGGCAAAGCTGATTCTCACGAATGAGGTCGCCGGGCTCGGTAGCGCCGGTGACGTGGTCGAGGTCAAGAACGGGTTCGCCCGCAACTACCTCATCCCCCAGGGCTTCGCTGTGGCGTGGAGCCGCGGTGGCGAGAAGCAGGTCGCGTCGATTCGCGCGGCCCGTGAGTCGCGCGCGATCCACGACCACGAAGAGGCCGTCGCGCTCAAGGACGCCCTTGAGTCCAACACGGTGCGCCTGCCCGTCAAGGCCGGCGCCGAAGGGCGACTGTTCGGCTCGGTCAAGACGGGTGACGTCGCAGACGCCGTCAAGGCCGCCGGTCTCGGTGACCTCGACAAGCGCAAGATCCACATCACCTCGGCGATCAAGTCGGTGGGCCAGCACGAGGCGACGATCCGCCTGCGTGACGACCTCACCGCCGTGATCACCCTCCAGGTGGTCGCAGCCAAGTAGCACTCTCCGCTCCCTGAGCTTGTCTCCGGTCCCTGAGCTTGTCGAAGGGTCGAGAGCTTCTCTCCGGTTCCTGAGCTTGTCGAAGGGTCGAGAGCTTCTCTCCGGTCCCTGAGCTTGTCGAAGGGTCGAGACGTAGAACGGATGCCGCGGG
>NZ_JBHJZS010000033.1:0-34528 GCF_042271185.1 Microbacterium sp. NPDC055910 | reverse complement strand
CGTCGACACCGATCGGCGCGGGTGTCGACGAGGGATGTCAGAGTGGGTGCATGGCACGCATCGGCGCGATCTTCAGTCCGTACCAGAATCCTCCCGAAGCGCTTCGCGCGGCGGTCGAGGCAGCCGAGACGGCAGGGCTCCCCGAACTGTGGGTGTGGGAGGACTGCTTCCGCGAGACGGGCTTCACGACGGCGGCCGCCGCCCTCGCCTGGACCGAGAAGCTCACGGTCGGACTCGGCATCGCCCCCATGCCGCTGCGGAATGCTGCCCTCACGGCGATGGAGATCGCGACGATCGAGCGGATGTTCCCCGGGCGGTTCCTGCCGGGACTCGGGCACGGGGTGCTGGACTGGATGGGACAGGTCGGCGCTCGTGTCGCGTCGCCCCTCACCCTCATGCGTGAATACGTCTCGGCGGTGCGCGCACTCGTCGCCGGTGACGAGGTCTCGGTGTCGGGCCGCTACGTCGCGCTCGACGCCGTGCATCTGGACTGGCCACCCGCGACGCCGCCGCCCGTCTACGCCGCCGCAGAGGGGCCCAAGACCCTGCGGCTGAGCGGCGAGGTCGCGGACGGGACCGTGCTGGTCGGCGGCTTCACACCCGACGAGCTCGCGGTGCGGATCGCGGCCGTGCACGAGGGGCGCGCAGCCTCGGGACGCGCGGGCGATCACGAGATCGCGGCGTACGTGCACGCCGCCTTCGGCAACGGCTCCGAGGACCGCGCTCGCGCCGAGTTCCCCGATCGTGCCGCGGAGGGTCGTGTCCTGTGGGGCTCTGCCGACGACGTCGCGGAAGGCGCGCGAAAGTTCTTCGCGGCGGGAGTCGACGCGGTCATCCTGCTGCCCGCGGGCGGCGAGACCGACCTCGCGGGCTTCTACGCGCACGCCGGAGACGTCGCGCGCAGCGTCGGGACGACGCCGTGACCGGCGCGCTGTCGATCGGGATCGCCGCAGCGGCCGGCCCGGCCGTCGCCGCTGCGACGGCGCGCGCCGCCGAGCACGCGGGATTGCGCGCCCTGTGGGTCAACGACACGGCCGGCCATGATGCGCTCGCGGTGCTCGCCGCAGCCGCCGAGGCGACCGACCGCCTCGTGCTGGCCACGGGAGTGCTGCCCGTCGATCGCCGCTCGCCCCGCGAGATCCTCGAGCGCGCGGCGGGGCTGCCGCAGGACCGGCTCGTGCTCGGCATCGGCTCGGGCCAGGCGCGCACGGGCGCCGTCGATCGCGTGCGGGACGCCGTCGCCGAACTGCGCGCCGGCACGTCGGCGCGCATCGTCGTCGGTGCACTCGGCCCGCGCATGCGACGGCGCGGGGCCGCGGCATCCGATGGTCTGCTGCTGAGCTGGCTGACACCGGAGCTCGCGCGGGCGCAGAGCGCCGAAGCTCACGACGGCGCCCCGGACACCCACGTCGCGCTCTATGTGCGCGCGGCGTCGGATCCGGCCGCGGTCGGGCGGCTGCGCGCCGAGGCCGACACCTACGCGGGCTATGCGGTCTACCGCTCGCACTTCGACCGGGTCGGCATCGGCGCCCGCGACACGACGATCGAACCGACGGCGCTGGCGGGCAGCATCCCTCGGTATCGCGATGCCGCCGACGAGCTCGTGCTGCGCGTCATGACGGCCGGTGACACGGCCGACGAATACGTGCGGTTCATCGATGACGTGCGATCGGCCGTGCGGTGATCTGGCGCAGCGCGGCACGCGGGGCGCTCGCTGTGCTTCTGGTCGCCGCGGGCGTCTCGCATCTCACATGGGGGCGCCGCGGGTACCGCATCGTCGTTCCGGAGTGGGCGACCGAGCTGCTGCGCACCGACAAGGACACGATCGTCGTCGCCTCGGGTGTCGTCGAGATCGCGCTCGGCGGGGCGCTGGTCGTGCTTCCGCGCGAACGTGCCCGCATCGGTGCGATCGTCGCGGCGTTCTTCGTCGCGGTGTTCCCCGGCAACGTGCACCAGTGGCGGACGGGGCGCTCAGCGCCCCTGCTGCGCACCGATCGGGCGCGGTTCCTCCGCCTGCTGCTTCAGCCCGTGCTCGTGGTGTGGGCGCTGTGGAGCACGAGGTCCGCTCGGCGGTGAGCTTCCGGCCGGCGCCCGCGTGTGACCGCAGGGCGGCGGGCCGCGCGGTCGTCTCATGGCGAGTCCGGTGCGCGTGTCGACGGAGCTCGTCGGGCGCACGGGGGTCGGGCTCGGCGGCCGATACCGTGTCCGCCGCCGGTGGCAGAATGCGGGAATGCTCCTGTTCCGGCTCGTGAGCGCGACGGATGCCGCCGCCGCGACGTCGTCGCGTCTGGCCAAGGTCGCCGCGCTTGCCGACGTGCTGGCCGGCCTCGACGCGGCCGAGATTCCGATCGCGATCGGCTACCTCGTCGCCAAGCCCCGGCAGGGCCGGCTCGGGATCGGCTGGCGCAGCCTGTCGGCGGTCGACGTCGTGCACGCCGCCGAGCCCGCCCTCACTCTCGCGGATGTCGATGCCGCGCTGACAGCTCTCGCACGCGCCGAGGGGCCGGGTTCTGCCGCGGTGCGCCGGGCGACCCTCGAATCGCTCGCCGCGCGCACGACCGCGACGGAGTGGGACTTCCTCGCCCGTGTCATCCTCGGCGAGCTGCGCACCGGCGCGCTCGAGGGGGTGCTCGTCGACGCCGTCGCGAAAGCGGCGGGGCGTCCCGTCGCCGCCGTGCGCCGCGCCGCGATGCTGTCGGGTGATCTGGGTGAGACGGCGCGGATCGCACTCACCGAGCAGGCCGACGCGCTCGACGCGGTCGGTCTCGTCGTGGGGCGTCCCGTGCTGCCGATGCTCGCGGGGACGGCGCCGACGGCGGGCGAGGCGATCACCACCCTGGGCGGCGCCGCTTCGGTCGAGTTCAAGCTCGACGGCGCGCGGATCCAGGTGCACCGTGACGGTGACGACGTGCGCGTGTTCACGCGCACCCTCGCCGATGTGACGCACCGCCTGCCCGAGATCGTCGAGGTCGTGCGCAGCCTGCCCGCGCAGCAGCTCATCCTCGACGGCGAGACGCTGTCGCTCGACGAAGACGGCGGTCCCCGGGCCTTCCAGGACACGATGGCGCGCTTCGGCTCCGAGACCACGGATGCCGCGGCGATCGCGCTGCGCCCCTGGTTCTTCGACCTGCTGCACGTCGACGGGCGCGACCTGATCGACGAGCCGCTCGAGGTACGACGCCGCGAGCTCGAGCGGATCGCGGGAGCGTGGCAGGTGCCCGGCATCGTGACCGCCGATCCCGCCGCGGCCGATGCGTTCGCCGACGACGCCCTCGCTGCGCACCACGAGGGCGTCGTCGTGAAGGCCGTCGATTCGCCGTACACGGCGGGGCGCCGCGGACGCACCTGGATCAAGGTCAAGCCCGTGCTGACGTTCGATCTCGTCGTCCTCGGCGTCGAGGCCGGCTCGGGTCGCCGCACCGGCATGCTGTCGAACCTGCACCTCGGCGCCCGCGATCCCGCCGGGGAGTTCGGTGACCCCGGCGGGTTCGTCATGGTCGGCAAGACCTTCAAGGGGCTCACCGACCAGCTGCTGCGCTGGCAGACCGAGCACTTCCCGTCGATCGAGACCCGCCGCACGGCGCACACCGTCTTCGTGCGCCCCGAGACCGTTGTCGAGATCGCGATCGACGGCGTGCAGCGCTCCACGCGGTATCCCGGCGGTGTCGCGCTGCGGTTCGCGCGGGTCAAGGGGTACCGGCTCGACAAGACGGCCGCCGACGCCGACACGATCGACGTGCTGCGTGGGCTGCTGCCATGACCCGCATCGTCGCGCTGACCGGTGCCGGAGTGTCGGCCGAGAGCGGATTGCGGACCTTCCGCGACACCGGCGGGCTGTGGGAGGGGTACGACGTCGACGACGTCGCGACACCCGAGGGGTTCGCGCGCGACCCCGACACCGTGCTGCGCTTCTACGATGCGCGTCGTCGGGCAGCGCTGGCGGCTGAGCCCAACGCCGCACACCGCGCGCTCGCGGCGCTCGAATCGCGCCTCGGCGATGAGCTGCTCGTCGTGACGCAGAATGTCGACGACCTGCACGAGCGGGCCGGAACCCGGAACCTCGTGCACATGCACGGCGAGCTCGTGCGGGCACGGTGTCGCGCGTGCGGCGCGCGTCCGGTCTGGATGGCGGATCTGAGCGACCGGCCGCCGTGCCCCGAATGCGCAGAGCGGATGCTGCGCCCCGATGTCGTCTGGTTCGGTGAAATGCCGTACGGGCTCGATCGCATCGAGCGCGCGGTCACGGCATGCGACCTGTTCGTCTCGATCGGCACGTCGGGCTCGGTCTACCCGGCCGCCGGATATGTCGCGCTCGCGTCGGCCTCCGGCGCCCGCACTCTCGAACTCAACCTCGAGCCCGGTGACGGCTCCGCGGCGTTCGACGAGGCCCGCACGGGCCGGGCGACCGAGCTGGTCCCGGCCTGGGTCGCCGAGGTGGGCGGCTGAGCGCGACTAGCGACGATCCCCGGCCAGGCGGATGAGCACGATGTTCGACGACTCGTCGACCTCGGCGACGGTCGGGTGGGCCTTGACGAAGTCGGTGAAGCTCTTGTGTCCGACCGCCTTCTCGCTGAACGCGGGGTCGAGGCGCTTGATGAGGCTCTTGACCTCGGACGCGTGCTGCCACTTGTCGTCGTCTTTGTCGTTCTCGAGGCGCAGCGCCCGTTCGAGCAGATCGGCGCCCGGGTCCTTCGCCTTCTGGCGGGAGCGGCGGGTCGTGCCGTCGGATTTGCCGGTCGCGGGCGGCGTCACGCCCGGAAGGGCGTCGTAGGCGTCGAACTGGTCGCACGCGGCGGCGAGCGACTTCGCGGTCGATCCGGCCACGCCGACGCCGACGACGAACCGTCCGAGCCGCTTGCAGCGCTGGGCGAGCGGCACGTAGTCGGAGTCACCGGCGACGATGACGACGTGCGTCAGGTCGGGCAGGCGGAACATGTCCTCGACCGTGTCGACCGCGAGGCGGATGTCGGCGCCGTTCTTGGCATATGCCGCGGCGGGGAACAGCTGCACCAGGTCGACCGCGCGAGCGACGAGCTGCGAGCGGTACTCGGCGTTGACGGGGGCCGACCAGTCGGCGTACGCCCGCGTGAGCACGAGTGTCCCGAAGGATGCCGCGTAGTCGATGATCGCGCCGACGTCGATGCGCGCCGCAGCGAGTCGTTCTGCGGTCTCGGGCGCCGAGGCGTCTTCGGCGATGCGCTGGCGGTCACGCGAATAGGCGTTGCGGCCGTGCACGCGGTCGTACCAGGACATCACGATGTTGTCGAAGTCGAGGTAGACGGCCACGCGCGGCTGGAGCAGGTCTGGCATGTTCAGTTCTCTCCGGGGTAGTGAAGACCGATGATCTCACGGACGGCGTCGAGGCTCGCCATGATCTCGACGGTCTCGTCGATCGGCAGGACGTCGCTGTCGGTCATGCCCTGCGCGATGAAGCGCTCCGCCGCGAGAGCCTGGTACTGCATGCCCCCGCCCTCGACCTGCGACGCGAACGCCTCGAGCACAGCGCCGTCGGGGCCCAGGAGACGGAACGACGTCGGCCTGTACCAGACGGGGTCGATCTCGATACGGGCATCCGTGCCGATGATGTGCGCCGTGTTCGGCCCCGCCGAGTGCGCCGCCGACAGTGTCGTCGCGATCGCTCCCGAAGGGTAGGTGAAGATCGTCGCGATCTCGGCGTCGGCGCCGGTCGGGCCGAGGGTCGCCGATGCGGCGATCGTCGCGGGTGCGCCGAGGACATCCCACGCGAACGAGACCGGGTAGATCCCGAGGTCGAGCAGGGCGCCACCGCCGAGCTCGAGGGCGTTGAGGCGATGGGCCGGGTCGGAGCTGATGCGCTGCGTGTGGTCGGCCGTGAGTGCGCGGACCGTGCCGACGGCGCCCTCGGCGAGCAGCTCGCGGATGCGAGCCATATGCGGCAGGTAGCGGGTCCACATCGCTTCCATGGCGAGCAGTCCCATGGAGCGGGCGGTGTCGCGCACGCGGGCGGCTTCGGCGGCATTGATCGTGAAGGGCTTCTCGACCAGCACGTGCTTGCCCGCTTCGAGCGCGAGGATCGCCTGTTCCGCATGGAAGGGATGCGGCGTCGCGATGTAGACGATGTCGACGTCGGGATCGGCGACGAGCGCATCGTACGACCCGTGCGCGCGCGGAACCCCCAACTCGTCGGCGAACGCGCGGGCGTTGTCGAGCCGGCGCGACCCGACAGCGACGAGGTCGAGGTCGGCCGTGTGCAGATCGCGGGCGAACGCGCGGGCGATGCCGCCGGGCCCCAGGATGCCCCAGCGCAGTGCAGTCATCTGTCGAGCGTACCGACCCCCACCCCCAACCCGCGAGACTGCAACGGGGCGCCGAAACCGTGGGTATCACCCGCAGTCTCGGCGCGCCGTTGCAGTCTCGCGGTCAATGCGGGGCGGCGTTGCGGGGTGCGGTCGACGCGGGGCGGGGTTGCGGGCCCGAGGTCGAGGGAGTCACGGCCGGAGCGTCACCTTGCCGTCGGTGCCGGCCTCGACGGCGCGCTGGGCGTCGGCGGCATCGCGCAGCGGGAACGACGGGCCCAGCTCGACCGAGAAGCGATCCGCGGCGAGCAGGGCGAGTGCGACGGGCACGGCCTCGGCACGCCACGCCTGCTGCTGCGGTGTGAGGGCTTGGGGGCTGCCGCCCGAGAATGCGCGGATGCCCAGGCCCGCGGCATCCGCCCCTCGAACGATCGTCGCGATGCGTTCGCGGTCGGCGACGAGTTCGAGCGACGCGTGCAGCGCCTCGTCGGTGCCGGCGGCGTCGAGGGCGACCGTGATCCCGTCCGGGGCCACGGCGCGGATGCGCTCGACGAGTCCGTCGCCGTACGCGACGGGGAGCGCGCCGAGCGCGCGCACGCGGTCGAAACGGCGCTCGGACGACGTCGCCACGACGGTCGCGCCGGCGAGCACGGCGAACTGGATCGCCGATTGGCCCACCGAGCCGGAGCCGCCGTGCACGAGCAGCGTGTCGCGCGGGCCGACCGCGAGCGAGCGCACCGACTGGTAGGCCGTTCCGGCCGGAATGCCGAGGGCGGCCCCGAGCTCGGCGCTCACCGAGCCGGGCCGCGGTACGACGCGGGCGGCGGGGACGGTGATCTCGGTGGCGTAGGCGCCCGAGACGCCCGAGAAGACGACGGCGTCGCCCACGCGCAGGCCATCGACGTCGGTACCCACCGCCGTCACGACCCCGGCGCCGTCGGCACCGACGCGCCGCGGTCCGTCGAGCGGCGCCGACGCGCGCCGTCCCGACCGCAGCTTCGCATCGATCGGGTTGATGCCCGCGGCCTCGACCCGCACCGTCACATCGCCCGGCCCGGGGGCGGGCGCGTCGATGTCGATCTGATGCAGGACCTCGGGTCCGCCGAACTCGGTGTAGACGATCGCGTGTGCCATGCCCGGGACAACCCGCCCGCCGCGACCCGCTATTCCCGCAGCGCCTTCTGGATGCGCTGGAGCGAGACCTGCTCCGCTGTGCCGAGCGCCTGGGCGAAGAGGCTCACGCGATACTCCTCCAGCAGCCAGCGCACGCGCGTGAGCGAGGCGGCCTCGTCGGGGGCGGGCGGAATCGTGCCGCCCGCTTCGGCATACAGCGCGGCGGCGCGTTCGAACTCGTTCTGCCGCTGACGGTCGCGCCCCGGGCTGTCGGCGAGGCTCCTGACGCGCTCGAGGGCGCCGCGTACGTAGCGCGGGAGGTGTCCCAGGCGGTCGAGACCCGTGCGCGCGACGAAGCCGGGGAAGACGAGTCCGGCAAGCTGCGCCTTGACGTCGTTGAGCGCTGCGAGGAGGGTCAGCGAGTTCTGCTCGCGCACGGCGCGCTCGACCTCGCGCACGGCCGTCAGGATGCGGGCGACGAGCGACACCGCCTGGAAGAGCTCGTCGACGACGACCCGCGAGAACGCATCGCGCACGGTCTCGAACGCGGCCCGCGTGCGTACGACGCCGCCCGGCACGGTGCGCGCGATGACGGCATCGGCCAGCGCGACGCGCGCATCCTCGATGAGCGCCTTCGCCGACGGATAGGGGGATGCCGCGAGCGCGAGCTTCTCGGCCGAGGTGAGGTGCTCCAGCACATAGGCCGCGGGGGAGGGCGCCGTCAGCAGCACGAGCCGGCGCACGCCCGCGCGCGTCGCGGCGGCCGCAGCCTCGGGGGTCGCCTCGATGCGCAGCGCGACGCTCGCCCCCTCGTCGACGAGCGCGGGATAGCCCCGCACAACACCGCCGGCGACCTTCGTGTCGACGACGTCGGCCAGGTCGCCGACGTCCCAGTCGGTGATGCCGGAGCGCTCCGTGACGCCGGGGGAGGCGGCCGCGGTCGGCGGGGCGGCCGGGCCAGGAGCCCTCGTGTCCTTCCTCGGCGTCAGCGAACGGGAGACGGCCGTGCGCGCGCGGTCGGAGAGCTGCCGCTGCAGGTCGCCCAGGTCTCGCGCCGATCCGGCCGGGCGCCCGCGCTCGTCGACGGCGCGGAACGACACGAGCAGATGCGACGGCACCCGCTCCAGGTCGAAATCGGCGGCGGTGACGGGCTGATTCGCGACCCGCTGGATGCGCGTCGCGAGCGCGTCGAGAAGCGAGGTCGGGGGCAGCCCGTCGTGCGCCTCGGGGCCGAGGCCCGGGAGCTCTTCGGCGAAGCGAGCGGCCCAGTCGGCGGCGGGCACGACGTGGCGCCGGATCGTCTTCGGGAGCGCGCGCAGCAGCGCCGTGACCAGCTCGTCGCGCAGGCCCGGCACCTGCCAGTCGAAGCCGTCGGGCCGCAGCTGCGCGAGAAGCGCGAGGGGAACGATCACCGTGACGCCGTCGTCGGGCGCACCCGGCTCGAAACGGTAGGCGAGCGAGAGCACCTGATCGCCCTGGCGCCAGCGCGCGGGGAAGTCGCGTTCGTCGCCGCGGGACGCGTCGTCGATGAGATCGGCCTCGGCCATGTCGAGCAGGCGCGGCGTCGTGGTCGCGGCATCCCGCCACCAGGCCTCGAATGAGCGCGCGTCGAACACATCGCGGGGGATGCGCGCGTCGTAGAAGCGGTAGACGGCCTCGTCGCCCACGAGGATGTCGCGGCGGCGCTCGCGCTCCTCGATCTTCTCGAGCCGCCGGCGCAGCTCGAGATTGCGCCGCTCGAACGCCGTCAGCCGCTTGTCGATGTGCGACGAATCCCACTCGCCTTCGACGAGCGCGTGGCGCACGAACAACTCGCGCGCGAGGGGACGGTCGAACCGGGCGAGCTGCACGCGGCGACGGGGGATGATCTCGACGCCGAAGAGCGTCACCTTCTCGTAGGCGGATGCCGCGCCCGATGCCTTCGACCAGTGCGGTTCGCTCAGCTGCCGCTTCGCGAGGTCGCCCGCCAGCGGCTCGGCCCACGCGGGGTCGATCGCCGCGACGGTGCGGGCGAACAGTCGGCTCGTCTCGACGAGCTCGCCGGCCATGACGGCGCCGGGTCGCTTCTTCTTGAGGCCCGACCCCGGGAAGATCGAGAACCGCGTTCCGCGCGCGCCGAGATAGGTCGCCGGAGCGAGGCTCTTGCCCTTCGCGCCCTTCGATCCGGCGTCGTTCCGGCCCGTCGCGCGTTCGTCGAGGATGCCGATGTGCGAGAGCAGTCCGGAGAGGATGGCCTTGTGCAGGGCATCCGCATCACCGGCGGAGGATGCATCGCTCGCCGAGGCGCGGTCGCGCTTCGACCGGCCGAGCAGGGCTGTGAGCTGCCGGTGCACATCCACCCATTCGCGTACGCGCACGTAGTTCAGGTGCTCGGCGCGGCACATGCGCCGGAAGGCACTCGAGCCCAATTCGCGCTGCTTGTCGAGCAGGTGGTTCCACAGGTTGAGCAGTGAGATGAAGTCGCTCGTCGGATCGGTGAACCGGGCGTGCAGGCGGTCGGCCTCTTCGCGGCGTTCCTCCGGTCGCTCGCGGACGTCGGGGATCGACAGTCCCGCGACGATCGCGAGGACGTCGGGCAGGACGCCGGTCCGGCGGGACTCGACGATCATGCGGGCGAATCGGGGATCGATCGGCAGCCGAGCGAGCTCGCGCCCGATCTCGGTGAGCCGCCCGGTCTCCGTACGCCCCCCGGTCCCTGCACGTCCACCGGTCCCTGCACGTCCACCGGTCCCTGCACGCCCCCCGGTCTCCGTACGCCCCCCGGTCCCGGAGCGGCCACCGGTCCCTGAGCTTGCCGAAGGGTCGACCGCCCCCAGCTCCGTGAGCAGGTCGACGGCCGCCTTCACCCCGCGCGAGTCGGGCGGGGTGAGGAAGGGGAACCGCTCGATGTCGCCGAACCCGAGGGCGAGCATCTGCAGGATGACCGACGCGAGGCTCGTGCGCAGGATCTCGGGCTCGGTGAACTCGTCGCGCGTCGCGAAGTCGTCTTCGGAGTAGAGCCGGATCGCGATGCCCGGCGCCGTGCGCCCGGCGCGACCCGAGCGCTGCTGGGCCGACGCCTGCGAGATCGGCTCGATCGGCAGCTGCTGGATCTTCGTGCGGTTGCTGTACCGCGAGATG
The DNA here is from genome assembly GCF_042271185.1 of Microbacterium sp. NPDC055910. Classification (NCBI taxonomy): domain Bacteria; kingdom Bacillati; phylum Actinomycetota; class Actinomycetes; order Micrococcales; family Microbacteriaceae; genus Microbacterium; species Microbacterium sp. NPDC055910. The sequence goes on along the minus strand of NZ_JBHJZS010000033.1, from coordinate 24,020 downwards.
CGGGCGGTCCCCGTGTCGATGACGTAACGGATGCCCGGAACCGTGAGGCTCGTCTCGGCGACGTTCGTCGCCAGGATGACGCGACGCCGCACGCCCGCGACGCGCGATCGCTCGAAGACGCGGTGCTGCTCGGCTGCCGAGAGGCGCCCGTAGAGCGGCAGGACCTCGGTCGGCGCGGCATCCTTCGCATACATGCCGCGGACGGCATCCATCGCATCGCGGATCTCGGCCTCGCCCGGCAGGAAGACCAGAACGTCGCCGGCGGGTTCCCGGTCGAGCTCCCGCAGGGCGGCCGTGATGCCGTCGACGTCGTCGCGCTCGGCGCCGGCATCCGCGTCGGAGGGCGCGCGGTAGCGGATCTCGACGGGGTGCGTGCGTCCCGACACCTCGATGACGGGCGCAGGCCGAGCAGCGGTTCCCGAGCCTGTGCCGGTTCCTGAGCCTGTCGAAGGGCCCGCGAAGTGCCTCGCGAAGCTCTCGGGGTCGATCGTCGCGCTCGTGATGACGACCTTGAGGTCGGGGCGCTTCGGCAGGATGCGCGTGAGGTACCCGATCAGGAAGTCGACGTTGAGCGAGCGCTCGTGCGCCTCGTCGATGATGATCGTGTCGTAGCGGCGCAGCAGCCGGTCGCGGTGGATCTCGTTGAGCAGGATGCCGTCGGTCATGACGGCGACGCGGGTGTCGTCGGTGACCTTGTCGGTGAAGCGCACCTTGTAGCCCACCGTCGTGCCCAGCGGCACCTGGAGCTCTTCGGCCACGCGCTCGGCGATCGTGCGCGCCGCGATCCGGCGCGGCTGCGTGTGCGCGATGCGCGTGCGACCCAGCTCGAGGCAGATCTTCGGCAGCTGCGTCGTCTTTCCCGATCCCGTCGCGCCGGCGACGATGACGACCTGATGGTCGCGGATGGCGCGCGCGATGTCGTCCCGCGCGGCGCTGACGGGCAGCTCCGGCGGGTACGAGATGACAGGTTCTGGCGCGGACACAGCCCTCGATCGTATCTGCCGCGGGCCGCTTCGGCGGGCGTACGCGGGCGATCCGCAGGAGGACGGGTTCCCGGGAGTGCTGCCACGGGGCTTCCGGGCGAGATCTGTGGCACCGGATCCTGCAGATCGCACGGCGGCCGGGCGCACCCCGGTCGTAGGCTGTTCGCATGGCAGACCACCACGCAGATCACCGCGCCGATGTCACGGCGGAGCACCTCGCCGACGTGCCGCGCATCGCGCTCAACTCGGGGCACGACATCCCGCAGTTCGGCTACGGCGTCTTCAAGGTGCCGCCCGCGGAGACCGAGAAGGTCGTCACCGAGGCGCTGTCGCTCGGATATCGCCACATCGACACCGCCGCGATCTACCGCAACGAAGAGGGCGTCGGAGCCGCGATCGCGCGGAGCGGCATCCCGCGCGACGAGCTGTTCATCACGACGAAGCTGTGGAACGACCGGCAGGCCGGCGACGACCCGCGCGCCGCGCTCGACGAGAGCCTCGCGAAGCTGGGCCTCGACTATGTCGACCTGTATCTCGTGCACTGGCCCGCGCCCGCCAATGACCAGTTCGTGAACGCCTGGACGAAGCTCGCGGCCCTCGGCGACACGGGACCCGTGCGCTCGATCGGCGTGTCGAACTTCCTCGTCGAGCACCTCGAGCGCGTCGTCGACGCGACGCAGAAGCTGCCCGCCGTCAACCAGATCGAGCTGCATCCCGCCTACCAGCAGCGCGATGTCGTCGCGTGGTGCGCCGAGCGGGGCATCCGCATCGAGGCGTGGGGCCCGCTCGGACAGGGCAAGTACGACCTGTTCGGCACTCCTGCCGTGCACGACGCCGCCGCGGCGCACGGGCGCACGCCCGCGCAGGTCGTGCTGCGCTGGCACATCCAGAAGGGGAACATCGTCTTTCCGAAGTCGGTCAACCCCGACCGGCTGCGCGAGAACTTCCGGATCTTCGACTTCGCCCTCTCCGACGCCCAGATGGCGGCGATCGACGCGCTCGACCCGGGTGACGGCACGGGTCGCGTCGGAACCCACCCGAACGACCTGAATTGACCACACCCGGGCCCTGACATGAACGAGCGCCTCTCGCTCTCGACGAGCCCCTATCTGCGTGCCCACGCCGACAACCCGGTCGCGTGGCACGCGTGGGGAGAGGCGGCGTTCTCTGAGGCGCGACGGCGCGACGTGCCCGTTCTCGTGTCGATCGGCTACTCGACCTGTCATTGGTGCCACGTCATGGCACGGGAGTCCTTCGCGGATGCCGCCACCGCGGCCGACCTCGACGCGGGGTTCGTCGCGATCAAGGTCGACAGGGAGGAGCATCCCGAAGTCGACGCCGCATACATGGCCGCCGCGGCGGCGTTCACCCCGAGCCTCGGCTGGCCGCTCACGGTCTTCACGACGCCCGAGGGGCGCCCGTTCTTCGCCGGGACCTACTTCCCGCCCGAGCCGCGCGGCGGCCTGCCCGCGTTCCGTCAGGTGCTCGCGGCCGTGCGAGAAGCGTGGACGGAGCGTCGTGGTCAGGTCGACGGCACGGCCGAGGCGATCCTCGACGCTCTCTCCGACGTCCGGGCGAACGCCCACGACCGCACCGGCGCGCTTCCCGATGCCGCAGGGCTGCGCGCCGCGGCGCGCGCCCTCGCGACGCGGGAGGACCCCGAGCACGCCGGATTCTGGAGCGGCGACGCGGGAGCACCCAAATTCCCCGTCGCGACGGGGCTGGGCTTCCTGCTCAGCCGGCTCGTGCGCACGACCGAGCCCGCGGCGGCCGCCGTCGCGCACCGGGCGCTTCGGACCATGGCGGATTCACCGCTGCGCGACCCGGTCGAGGGCGGCTTCTTCCGGTACGCCACCCGGCGCGATTGGACCGTGCCGCACTACGAGCGGATGCTGACCGACAACGCACTGCTGCTCGACATCGCCCGCGACACCGGCGACGAGCGCACGGCGCGGGGCATCGTCGCCTTCCTCACGGGCGTGCTGCAGCAGCCGTCGGGAGGGTTCGGCGCGGCGCAGGACTCCGAATCGTGGATCGACGGTGCTCGCAGCGAAGGCGGGTACTACCGGCGCGACGACCGCGCGGGCCTCGAGCCGCCGCTGGTCGACGGCAAGATCGTGACGGGATGGAACGGCCTCGCGATCGGCGCCCTCGCCCGCGCCGGCGCCCGCTTCGGCGAGCACGAGTGGATCTCGGCGGCCGCGTGGGCGGCGGATGCCGTGCTCGGCGCGAACACCCGCCCCGACGGAACGCTCGTGCGGGCGTCACTCGACGAGATCCCGTCCCAGGCGGTCGCGACGCTCGCCGACTACGGCCAGCTCGCGACCGGCCTGGTCGCACTCGCCGTCGCGACGGGTGACCCGGCCGCGGCCGTGCGGGCCCGTGGGCTCGTCGAGGCGTGTCTCGTCGGCGACGAGGCGACGGTCCCCGGCGGCGGTGATCCCGTCCTCGCGGCGCAGGGTGTCGGCGCCCCGGACGCGGCATCGGACGGCGACGAGCCTTCGGGCGTGGCTGCGCTCGCCGACGCGGCCACGCAGCTCTGGCTGCTCGGCGCCGGCGACGCGTCGCGGCTCGCCGCCGAGCGGCTGATCGCCCGTCACACCGCCGCCGCGCTCGCCCAGCCGCTCGCGCACGGCGCACTCCTGCGGGTGGCGGCGCTTCTCGCGGGACCGCCGCGACAGGTCGTCGTCATCGGCGACGCGGGCGACCCGCTCGCGCGCGCCGCGCACGGCCTCGACGCCGACGTCGTCGCGGTCGTCACCGCCGAACAGGCCGCCGCCTGGGCGCGCGCGGGGTTCGCACTGTTCGCCGACAAGGCCGCGGTCGACGACCGCGCGACCGCCTACGACTGCCGCGATTTCGCGTGCCGCCTTCCCACGACCGACCCCGCCCGGCTGCGCGCCGGCTGAGCCTCGGTGCCTGATCGGAGCACGGCAATCCGGCCACCGAGCACGCACAATCACCGCTGCGGCACGGCATGAGGGCTCGCTCGCGAGCTCGCGCCGGAACGGATTCCTACCGTCGTTCTGAAACGAACGAAGGGAAGAATCATGTCCATCCGGAAAGCGGCTCGCGATCGAGCCGACGTCACGACCGTCACCCGGCGGATGCTGCGTGCACGGCGCACGTTCACGCGCCGAGCCGTGCGGCTGGTCGCGACCATCCTCGCGACGGCGATCGTCGCGACCGGCGCGGTCGTCGGCGTGCAGAGCGCGTCGGCGGCCTCACAGGGGCCCGGCTTCGGCACGTGGCCGAGCAGCCAGATCGGCTGGGAGGGCGCTTTCGTCGCCCCCGACGGGAGCCTCATCTACTGCATCGTGCCCGGCGCCGCCAACCCCACCGGGGCGACGAGCTCCGCCGGCATCCACTCATCGATCATCTCGGACAGCCCGTTCGGGGCGGCGACCATCAGCGGCGACGCCGCGGCGAAGATCAACACGATCGTCACGCAGTACGGGCAGAGCTGGGACAACGTGAACGCCTCGGCGGTCTCGTTCGTCGTCAAGCACCTCGCGAACCCGGGTGCGACCTACAGCTCCAGCGGCTGGAACGGCACGCACGACCTCAACGGGTACATCAACTACAAGCTCGTCGGACTCGTCGGCTCGGCGACCGTCGGCGCGATCCAAGCCCGTGCGCAGCAGCTGCTCGCGGCCGTCGCGAACGTCACCGCCGGGGCCGTGAACGGCTCGGGCACCCTCGTCTTCACGACCGACGCCGCCAACAACTACGCCGGTACGGTCACGATGGTGGGAACGTCGGCGACGGGAACAGTCTCGCTCACGAACGGCACCTTCGTCTCGACCGGCAGCGGCTCGCTCGCCGGCATGCGGCAGGGCGTCGCCTACCCCGTGCGCGGCGTTCCGCCGACGCACGACGGCGCCGCGTACCGGATCTCGGGCTCGGGCACCTTCGGGTCGGGATACGCCCCGGCGCTGCACCTGTGGACGACGCCGGGCCAGCAGGCCGCCGTCGGCCCCGGCGGCGCGGGAACATTCCGCGTCACCGGCAGCGACACGGTCGGTCGCACGGTGATCTTCGCGCCGCACATCACGACGCAGGTCGAGCAGGTCTACGCACCCGGTGGCACGTTCGTCGACCACGTCACCTTCGGCACGTCGCTCAACGAGTGGCCGCGCCTGGCGGGCGGCGCGTTCGCCACCATCACGGCGACGGCCCGCGTCTACAAGACGTCCACTCAGCCCACCTCGCCCACGACGGCGATCCCCGAAGACGCGGTGGATGTGGGCGGTCTCACGGTCGTGACCGACCCCGCGATCGGCCCGTCGCAGCCGTATCGCGTCGAGTCGGAGTGGGAGCTGCCCGGTCCGGGCCACTACACCGCGGTGTGGAGCATCGTCGGTGCCGACCAGTCCGCGCAGACGATCGCCTACCTGCAGCACGGGCCGACCTACGAGCGGCACGAGCTGTTCGGAGAGAAGACCCAGATGACGATGGTGCCGAACATCACGTCGCAGGCGCAGCCGACGGCGCAGAAGGGCGGCACGGCCCTGGACACCGTCATCGTCGCCGACGTGCTGCCCGCCGGCGGTGCCGAGATCTCGACGGCGCTGTACCGCGTTCCCGAAGATGTCGAGGCATTCGGCGCGTGCGAGGCGGCGAACCTCGTCTGGCAGAGCGAGACGCTGCACATCGACGCCGTCGGACGCTACACGTTCACGGCACCGGTCGTGCCGGCGTTCGGCGACTACGCGTGGCAGCACCGCGCCGACGACGTCGAGGGACGGGAGATCATGGTCAGCGAGTGCGGCATCGAGAGCGAGATGACCTCGGCCCCCGTGCCGACGATCGGCTCGCTCGCGCCCGAGACGATCGGCTACGCCGGTCTCGTGCACGATGTCGCGATCGTCGACGGACTGGTGCCGGCCGACGGTGAGACGTACGTCACGTTCGAGCTGTACCGCGCTGTCGACGGGGTCGCCCCGATCGAGTCCTGCACGGCGGATTCCCTCGTGGGGGACACGAGCAACCGGCCCATCGTCATCACGCAGGCGGGGGAGTACACCTCGCCCGGCATCCGTGTCACCGAAGCGGGCACGCACTACAGCGTCGAGTACCTGTGGTGGCGTGCGGACGCCGAGGACGACCCGATCGTGCTCGATGAGGGCGAGTGCGGCCTGGCGCACGAGACGACGGTCGTGAGCGAGCCGTCGCTGCGCACGCAGGCGACGCCGTCGGTCGGGATCGGCGACACCTACCGCGACGAGGCGTTCGTCGAGGGACTCGGCGACGACGTGGCGGCCGAGATCGTCTTCGAGGTGTTCCACAACGCGCACAATCAGGCGCCGACCTGCACGGCCGAGACCCTCGTCGACACGGGTCGCACCTCGATCGTCGGCTCGGGCGTCTTCGCCTCGCCCGCCCTCACGGCGAGCAAGGAAGGACGCCAGCTCTGGGTCGCGACCCTGCAGCACACGCCCGAAGGCGCCGACGGACCCGTCGTGCTGGCGAAGGGCGCGTGCGGTGAGGAGGATGAGGTGACCCTCGTGCGCGGAGAGCTGCCGCTCACCGGTTCGCTCGGCACGCCGTGGGTCGCGGGGCTCGCGGGCCTGGCGCTGCTGGCCGGGGCGACGATCCTTCTGATCCGTGTCCGGAGGTCCACCGCCGCGTGACACGTCACACCGGCGCCCTCGACTCTCCGTCGGGGGCGCCGGTGTGTTGTCGGTGCTCGCCTGGTGCCGGTGGGATGCCGGTGCGACGACGGTCAGATCGCTTCGAGCCCGCGCGGGCATCGGGCCTGGGCGGGCACGTCGATGCCGAAGACGATCCCGAGCGCGCGCTCGTACTCGTCGAGGCGTCCTTGTTCGGCGTACTCGCGGGCGCGCACCGACGGGGTGTGCGAGATGACCCCGGCGAGGTGACGCAGCGCCGCCTCGGTGGCGGGGTCGCCGCCCCGGGCGGCGACCCGGGCGAGCTCGTCGTCGAGGGCGGCCTGGATGTGCGAGCGCACCGCGACGACGGCGGGAGCCGCCGCCGCTTCGGCCGTGAAGGCGGCCGCTGCCGACCCGACGATCTCGTGCGCACCCGCGCCGAGTTCGGGAAGCGCGGCGTGCCGGCCCAGCAGCTCGAGGTCGAGCAGTTCGACCCCGTCGAGGTCGGTGACGGCGGCATCGACGTTGCGCGGCAGGCCGAGGTCGATGATGAGGCGCGGGGCGCCCGTGGGCACGTCGTCGGCGACGACCGTGTAGCGCGTCGTGCAGGTGAGGACGATGCGGGCGCCGCCGATCGCCGTGCGCAGATCGTGCTCGGCGCGGATGCCGTAGCGTGCGGCGAACTGCTCGGCGCGACCGGTCGCGGAATACACGCGAACGTCGGCGGCTCCGCGGGCACGCAGGGCGGCGATCGTCGTCGCGGCGTACTGGCCGGTGCCGACGATGAGGACCGGCGTGCTCTGCCAATCGGACACGCGCGTGTCGGCCAGTTCGAGCGCGAGCCGGGCGAGGGAGCGGCCGCCCGCGGCGACATCGGCCCGCGCGCGGACGGCGCGGGTCGCGTGCGCGGCACGCTGGAAGACGCGCTCGAGGGCCGGACTCGCCGTGCCGCCGCGGCGTGCGGCCGCGAGCGCGCGCTGCACCTGACCGCTGATCTCGCCTTCGCCGACGACCATCGACTCCAAGCCCGAGCTCACCGAGAAGAGGTGGCGCACGACGTCGTCGCCCGCGACGGTCACCGCCGACGCACGCAGCGCGGAGATGTCGGCGTCGGGCAGCGCCAGCTGATCGAGCACGGCCTCGCGCGCGACGGCGACGGCGCCCGTGAGGGGCTCGTCAATCTCGAGATACGTCTCGAACCGGTTGCACGTCGCGAGCACGACCGCTCCGCGCACGAAGTCGTGCGCGTCGGTGAGGTCGGCGGCGGTCGCCTCGGCGACACGCGAGATGCGGTCCAGGACCTCGAACTCGGTGTTGCGGTGATTCGCCGTCAGACAGAACAGCACCCGGAGATTGTAACGGCGCGAGGTCGTAGCCTGGCTGTGTGCTCTCCGATGTGACAGTCCTTCCCGACACCCACCCCCTGCGCGACGGCAGGACGAGCGAGGCCCGGCTCGTCCGCGCCGCACGCGGCGACCGGCCCGAGACCCTGCCGGTGTGGTTCATGCGTCAGGCGGGCCGCTCGCTGCCGGAGTACCGCGAGCTGCGGGCCGGCACCGAGATGCTCCAGTCGTGCCTCACTCCGGCGCTCGCCTCCGAGATCACGCTGCAGCCCGTCCGGCGCCACGGCGTCGACGCCGCCGTCTTCTTCAGCGACATCGTCGTTCCCGTCCTGCTCGCCGGCGTCGACGTCAGCATCGTGCCCGGACGCGGCCCCGTGATCGCGAACCCCGTGCGCTCCGCATCCGATGTCCTGGCGCTGCGTCCGCTCGAACCCGACGCGCTCGCGCCGATCTCGGAGGCCGTCGCGCGCACGGTCGCCGAGCTCGGCGAGACCCCGCTCATCGGCTTCGGCGGAGCGCCGTACACCGTCGCGAGCTACCTCATCGAGGGCGGACCGTCGAAGGACCAGCTGCGCACGCGCGCGCTCATGCGCAGCGACCCGCACACGTGGGCGACGCTGCTGAACTGGTGCGCCGATGTGACGGGGGCCTTCCTGCGCGCACAGGTGCTCGCCGGGGCGAGCGTCGTGCAGCTCTTCGACTCGTGGGCGGGGTCGCTCTCGCGCGACGACTACGTGCGCCGCGCGATGCCGCATTCGCGCCGCACGATGGACTGGCTGCGCGGGCTCGACGTGCCGCGCATCCACTTCGGCCTCGGTCTCTCGGAGGCACTCGACGCGACGCCGGCGGTCGGAGCCGACGTCATCGGCATCGACTGGCGCCTGCCGCTCGACGTCGCGAACCGGCGCCTGGGCGGCACGATGCCGCTGCAGGGCAACATCGACCCCGCCCTGCTCACGGCGCCCTGGAAGATCGTGGAGCGTCACGTGCGCGACGTCGTCGAGCGCGGCTCGGCGGCTCCGGCGCACATCGTCAACCTCGGCCACGGCGTGCCGCCCGAGACCGACCCCACCGTGCTGACGCGCATCGTCGACCTGGTGCATGAGCTCTGACGTCATCGTCGTCGGGGGCGGCGTCGCGGGCCTCGTCGCCGCGCGCCGTCTGGCCCTCGCGGGCCGGAACGTCGTGCTGCTGGAGCGCGCCGACCGGCTCGGCGGGCAGGTGCAGCCGCTGCCGCTCGCCGGAGTGATACTGGACGCCGCCGCCGAATCGTTCGCGACGCGCGGCGGTGCCGTCGCGGCGCTGGCCGGCGAGCTCGGCCTCGAGGTCGTGTCGCCCACTCCCGCGCCCGCGTGGCTGCACCGCGCCGACGGGACCGCCGTGCCGCTGCCGGTCGCCGGCGTGCTGGGCATTCCGGGCACACCGCTCGCGCACGACGTCGTCCGCGCGATCGGACGACTCGGGGCCTGGCGGGCTGCGCTCGATCGGGCCCTGCCCGCGCGGATCGGCCGGGATGCGGCATCCCTCGGCGCGCTCGTGCGTGCCCGCATGGGGTCCCGCGTCGTCGACGGGCTCGTCGCCCCCGTCGTGCGCGGCGTGCACTCGAGGGAGCCCGACGCCCTGCCCGTCGATGCGGTGTCGCCCCGGCTGCGCGCCGAGCTCGCGGCCCGCGGATCGCTCGCGGCGGCCGTGCAGGCGCTGCGCGCTCAGGCGCCGGCCGGCACGCAGGTCGGGGGCCTGCGCGGCGGGATGCACCGCCTCGTCACGGCCCTCGCCGCCGACGCGGACCGGCTCGGCGTCGACGTGCGCACGGGCGTCGACGTCACCGCGCTCGATGCCCGTGGCGTCGTCGTCGACGGGGAACGCCTCGACGGCACCGCCGTGCGCGCCTTCTCGGCACCCGGTCAGCGGCGGCGACTCACGCTCGTCACGCTCGTCGTGGACGCTCCGGCCTGGGATGCCGCACCGCGCGGCACGGGACTGCTCGTGGCCGCCGACGCGCCGGGTGTGGGGGCACGGGCCCTGACCCACATCACCGCGAAGTGGAGGTGGGCAGCCGACGCGCTCGGAGCTCGGCACGCCGTGCGGCTGTCCTATGACGGAGACCTCGCCGGCGACGCTGTCGCGTGCGCCGTCGCCGACGCGCAGAAGCTGCTCGGCGCGCCGGTCCAGACGGTGACGGATGCTGCCGTGCAGGCCTGGGAACGCGGCGTGCAGCCGTACCGCGACGACATCGTCTCGGTGGGAGAGGGCGTCGCCGGCACGGGCCTTGCCGGCGTCGTCGCGCACGCCGAGCGGACGGCCGCGGCGATGACGACGTCGACGTGACGGGTCGCACCCGGTCGGAAAAGGAGGAGGATGGACGGGTGAGTTCTGCGAACGAAGGCACCGATCCGACGACGTTCTACACGCTGTGGGCGGTGTTCCGCCGCGACCCGCACCCCGCACCCGCCACGGGCTCCGGCTTCGCCGAGATCTCGGCGGGCGTACCCAGCCTGCGCGGCGTCTACGACGTCTCGGGCCTGCGCGCCGACGCCGATGTGATGCTGTGGCTCACCGGCGACACCGCCGACGGTCTGCAGGCCGACCTGCGCACGCTGCGCCGCTCGCTCGAGCTCTCGCCGCTGCTGCCGACGTGGAACGCGCTCGGCGTGCACCGCGACGCCGAGTTCAGCCGCGACCACTCACCCGCCTACGCGCGCGGCCTGCCGCCCAAGGGGTGGCTGACGGTGTACCCGTTCGTGCGCAGCTACGAGTGGTACCTGCTGCCGCCCGCCGAGCGCGGCGCGATGCTCGCCGACCACGGCCGCAAGGGCCGCGAGTACCCGGGCGTGCAGTCGAACACCGTCGCGAGCTTCGCGCTGGGCGACTACGAGTGGCTGCTCGGCCTCGAAGCCGACGATCCCATCGAGCTCGTCGACCTCATGCGGCACCTGCGGTTCACCGAAGCGCGCCGTCACGTGCGCGAAGAGGTGCCGTTCTTCACGGGTCGCCTCATCACACCCGATGAGCTGGGTGAGGTGCTCGCGTGACCGGGGCGACGTCGCCATGAGCGTGCTGCGGATCGGCACGCGCGCGAGCGCCCTCGCGATGACCCAAGCCGCGACCGTCGCCGATGCCCTCGGCGGCGAGCTCGTGCCGATCGTGTCCGAGGGTGACCGGTCCACGGCGTCGCTGTCGGCCCTGGGCGGCACGGGCGTCTTCGCGGCCGCGCTGCGCGAGGCGCTCCTGGCCGGCGAGATCGATGCCGTCGTGCACTCGTTCAAGGACCTTCCCACGAGCCCTCTCGAGGGACTGTCGATCGCCGCGGTGCCGAAGCGGGCGGATGCACGCGACGCACTGTGCGCCCGCGACGCCCTGACGCTGGACACCCTGCCCGAGGGGGCGAGGATCGGCACGGGGTCGCCCCGCCGCCGCGCGCAGCTCGCGAGGCGCCGACCCGACCTCGACCTCATCGACATCCGCGGCAACATCGACACGCGCCTGGGCCGGGTCGGCACCGATCTCGACGCCGTCGTGCTCGCCGCGGCGGGTCTCGGGCGGCTCGATCGGCTCGGGGTCGTGACCGAGCTGTTCGACCTCGACGGCTGGCCCACGGCCCCCGCACAGGGGGCGCTCGCGGTCGAGACCCGCGCGGGCGACGAGCGTCTCGCGGCGCGGGTCGACCACCGTCCGTCACGCGTCGCGGCCGAAGCGGAGCGGGGCGTGCTGGCCAGGCTCGAAGCGGGGTGCGCGGCTCCCGTCGGTGCCCACGCGTTCGTCGAGGACGGGATGCTGTTCCTCTCGGCGCGGGTCTACCGACCCGACGGCGGGGATCAGCTCACGAGTTCGCACGCCGCCTACATCGGCGACGTCACGGCGCTCGAGATCGCCCACCGCGTCGCCGATGAACTGCTCGCCGCGGGAGCCGCCGAACTGGCGCCCCTGCGTGCCCGTCTCTACGAGGACCCCCGATGAGCGCTTTCCCCTCCGTCCGCCCGCGCCGACTGCGCGCGAATGCGGCCTGGCGCCGGCTCGTGCAAGAGGCCCGCGTGAGCCCCGCACAGCTCGTGCTGCCGCTCTTCGTGCGGGAAGGAGCGAGCGAGCCCGTGCCGATCAGCTCGATGCCCGGCGTCGTGCAGCATTCGCTCGACTCGCTGAAGCGCGAACTGCACCGCGCCGCGACGGCGGGCATCGGCGGGATCATGCTCTTCGGCGTGCCCGAGCACAAGGACGCCGTCGGTTCGGGGGCGACCGACGACGACGGTATCCTCAACGTTGCCACGCGCGTCGCCGCCGCCGAGGTCGGCGACACGCTGGTCGTGCAGACGGACCTGTGCCTCGACGAGTTCACCGACCACGGCCACTGCGGCGTGCTGGATGACAACGGCCGCGTCGACAATGACGAGACCCTCGAGCGGTACCGCGACATGGCTCTCGCGCAGGCCGGCGCCGGATCGCGACTGCTGGGGCTGTCCGGCATGATGGACGGCCAGGTCGCTGCGGTGCGTGCCGTGCTCGACGGCGCCGGCCACGACGAGACGGCGATCCTCGCGTACGCCGCGAAGTACGCCTCGGCGTTCTACGGGCCCTTCCGCGAAGCGGTGCAGTCCACGCTCGTGGGGGACCGCCGCACCTACCAGCTCGACCCCGCGAACCGCCGCGAGGGGCTGCGCGAAGTCGATCTCGACATCGCCGAAGGCGCCGACATCGTCATGGTCAAGCCCGCCATGAGCTATCTCGACGTGCTGGCCGAAACGGCGGCATCGGCACCCGTGCCCGTCTGGGCGTACCAGGTGTCGGGGGAGTACGCCATGATCGAGGCGGCAGCCGCCCACGGCTGGATCGACCGCGCCCGCGCGATCGACGAATCGCTCGTCGGGATCGTGCGCGCCGGTGCCGACGCCGTCCTGACCTATTGGGCCATCGAGGCCGCCGAGAGGCTCTGCGCATGACGACGAACGACGACGCCGCAATCCGGGCACGGGCCGTCATCCCCGGTGGCGTGAACTCGCCCGTGCGCGCCTTCGGCTCGGTGGGCGGCACGCCCCTGTCGATCGTTCGCGCGAACGGGGCCACCGTGCGCGACGTCGCCGGCCGCGACTACGTCGACCTCGTCGCGTCGTGGGGCCCCGCGCTGCTCGGCCACGCGCACCCCCGGGTCGTCGCCGCCGTGCAGGAGGCGGCATCCCGAGGCCTGTCGTTCGGTGCCTCGACACCGGCCGAGACGGAGCTGGCCGAGCTCGTCATCGACCGGCTGCGCGTCGACGGCGTGCGCGGCATCGACCGCCTGCGGCTGGTCTCGACGGGCACCGAGGCGACCATGACCGCGATCCGCATCGCGCGCGGCGCGACCGGACGCGACGTCATCATCAAGTTCGCGGGGCACTACCACGGGCACTCCGACGGACTGCTGGCCGAATCCGGCTCCGGTGTCGCGACGCTCGGGCTGCCGGGCTCGGCGGGAGTGCCGGCCGACGTCGCGGCGCTCACGCTCGTGCTGCCCTACAACGACCGTGCCGCGATCGACGCGGCGTTCGCGGCGCACCCGGGTCGCATCGCGGCGATCATCACCGAGGCGGCCGGGGCCAACGCCGGCATCCTCGCGCCCGAGACCGGCTTCAACGCGTTCCTCAGCGAGACGGCGCACGCGAACGGCGCGCTGCTGATCCTCGACGAAGTGCTCACGGGCTTCCGCGTCGGACCGGCCGGCTGGTGGGGGCTGGAGCGCGCCGCGGGCGAGCAGTGGCGCCCCGACATCGTGACCTTCGGCAAGGTCATCGGCGGGGGGATGCCGCTGGCGGCGATCGGCGGCCGCACCGACCTGATGGAGCTGCTCGCGCCGCTCGGCCCCGTCTACCAGGCGGGCACCCTGAGCGGCAATCCGCTCGCCGTCGCGGCGGGCCTCGAGACGCTGCGTCTCGCGGATGCCGACGTCTACGACCGTGTCGACGGTGCCGCTCGCACGGTCTCGACGGCGCTCGGCGAGGCACTGGCCGCCGAAGGCGTCGCCCACGTCGTCTCGCACGCGGGCAGCCTCTTCTCGCTCGCGTTCCGCGCGGACCCCGTGCGCGACTACGACGACGCCCGCGCGCAGGAGGCGTGGCGCTATCCGCCGTTCTTCCACGCGATGCTCGCGGCGGGGATATCGCTGCCGCCGAGTGTGTTCGAGGCGTGGTTCCTCACGGCAGCCCACGACGATGCCGTGATCGAGCGGATCCTGGCGGCGCTGCCGGATGCCGCGCGGGCCGCGGCATCCGCGTCGCCACCCGCCCGCTGACGACCGCTTCAGGGAGCGCCCTCGAGCCCGTCAGATCCAGGTGGGCATCCAGTTGTGCAGGCGCCAGAAGTCGTACGGCACGGCGGTCGCCGTGACGATCGGGTACCAGAACGCCGCGACCACGAGCACGACGGCGAGGTAGACCCACACGACGCGCTGGCCCGAGCGTCGTCGGTAGCCGTCGGTGCTTCCCGCACCGGCGAGGTCGCGCAGCGCGAAGGTCAGAGCGAGCAGCAGGAACGGCAGGATCGCGACGGTGTAGAACTGGAAGATCGTGCGCTCGGGATACAGCAGCCAGGGCACGTACGTCACGGCGATGCCCGTCAGCACGAGCGCGATGCGCCAGTCCCGCGATACGGCGAAGCGCCACACGAGGTAGACCGCGGCGGCGACGGCGGCGTACCAGACGAGCGGGTTCGGCATGCTGTAGATGTTCTGCACGACCTGGTCGTCGTTCTGGAAGTACATCGACGTCGGACGCGTGAGCAGGGGCCACTGCCACGCGGGGCTCGCGTAGCCGTGGGCGCTCACGAGACCGACGTGGAAGCCGTAGATCTGCTCGTGGTACGCCCACAGATTCGCCAGGGCAGAGCCGATTCCGCCGCCGTTGGAGCCCTCGAGCGCACGGCGCCCGTAACCGCCGTCGGTTGTGAGCCAGCTCGTCCACGACGCCAGGTAGACGGCGGCGGCGACCGGGATGAACAGCACGAAGGTCACGACGCCCTGGCGGAAGGCGGCATCGGTCGGCCAGAAGATGACGCCGGCGCGGCGCCGGGCGAGCGCGTCGACGACGACGAGGTAGATGCCCAGGCCCGCCGCGACATACAGGCCCGACCACTTCACGGCGGTCGCGGCGCCGACGGCGGCGCCTGCCGCGATCACCCACGGCCGGTTCCACAGGACGGGCCCCCACGCGGGCGGGTCGTCGCCGTGGTCGCGTGCCGCGAGCGCCGCGGCGAACCGGGTCGCCGTACGCCGGTGGTCCCGCACGATGAACCAGAACGCGAGCAGAACGAAGAACGTCAGGATGCCGTCGAGCAGGGCGACCCGGCTCATCGCGATCGCCATGCCGTCGACCGCCATGAGAGCGGATGCCACGGTGGCGAAGGCGATCGATCCCGAGAGCGACTTCGCCACGAGGTACAGCACGAGCACGGTCGCGATGCCGAACACGGCCACGGCGATGCGCCAGCCGAAGGCCGACTCCGGGCCGAAGAGCGCCATGCCGGCGCCGATGAGGAACTTGCCGAGCGGTGGATGCACGACGAAGCTGCCCGACGTCAGGAAGACGTCGGTGTCGCCCGCGACGAAGCTCGCGTCGGCGTCGTCCGGCCAGGAGGCGGCATAGCCGAGGTTCCACTGCGTCCAGGCATCCTTGACGTAATAGGTCTCGTCGAAGATCAGGGTGCCGGGATGCCCGAGGTTCCACAGGCGCAGGATCGCCGCGACGAGCGTGACGAGGGCGGGTGCGAGCCAGCGCCACAACCGCGCCGTGCGCGGGACGGCGGACAGTCGCGACATCCAGCCGTCGTAGAGGGTGGGTCGCGCGAGCGGCGGCAGCGGCTCGGCGATCGACGTCACGGCGACCAGCCTATGCTGGCGGCGTGATCATCCTCGCGGCGACCCCCATCGGAAATCTGGGCGACGCGTCGCGGCGTCTCGTCGAGGCGCTCGAACAGGCGACGATCGTCGCGGCCGAGGACACCCGCACGACGCAGCGGCTGCTCGCGGCGCTCGGGATCGGCAACCGGCCGAAGCTCATCGCGCTGCACGACCACAACGAGAAGGAGCGCGCGCCCGAGATCGTCGAACTCGCCCGCGACCAGGACGTGCTCGTGCTGTCCGATGCCGGAATGCCCACGGTCTCCGACCCCGGCTACGGGCTCGTCGCCGCCGCCGCCGAGGCGGGGGTCGACGTCACCGCCATCCCCGGTCCGAGCGCCGTCGTCACGGCGCTCGCCGTCGCGGGCCTTCCGACCGACCGCTTCACGTTCGAGGGGTTCGTCGCACGCAAGCACGGCGAGCGGACGGCCGCGTTCACGGCGCTCGCGGGCGAACCGCGCACGATGGTGTTCTTCGACGCGCCGTCGCGAGCGGCCGCGACGCTGGCCGACATGGCGGCGACGTTCGGAGCAGACCGGCGGGCCGCCGTCTGCCGCGAACTGACGAAGTTGCACGAAGAGGTCGCGCGGGGGACGCTCGCCGAACTGGTCACGTGGGCCGAGCAGGGCGTGCGGGGCGAGCTCGTCATCGTCGTCGCCGGCGCCGCGGCGCGCGAGGTCCCGTTCGCCGACGCCGTGACGCACGTGCTCGACCTCGTCGCGGCGGGAACGCGCCTGAAGGATGCCGCGACCGAGGTCGCCGCGCACACGGGCCACTCGTCGCGGGAGCTCTACCAGGAAGCGCTCGCGCGGCGAGCGCGGCCGTCATAGCGCGAGGCGCGGCATCCAACCGGCCTAGAATCTCAAGGGTGACTTCCGGCCGCAGCTTCTACATCACGACGCCGATCTACTACCCGAGCGACGTGCCCCACATCGGCCACGGCTACACGACCGTGGCCGTCGACGCGCTCGCCCGCTGGCATCGCCAGGCGGGCGATGACACCTGGATGCTCACGGGCACCGACGAGCACGGCCAGAAGATGATGCGGGCCGCCGCCGCCAACGGGTCCACGCCCCAGGAGTGGGTCGACAAGCTCGTGAGCGAGTCGTGGTTCCCGCTGCTGGAGACCCTCGATGTCGCCAACGACGACTTCATCCGCACGACGCAGCCCCGCCACGAGGAGCGCGTCAAGCAGTTCGTGCAGGCCATCTACGACCGCGGGTACATCTACGCGGGCGAGTTCGAGGCGCTGTACTGCGTCGGCTGCGAGGAGTTCAAGACCGACGCCGAGATCGTCGAGGGCGAGGGGGCGTTCGAAGGGCTCAAGGTCTGCGCGATCCACTCCAAGCCGCTCGAGCTGCTGCAGGAGAAGAACTACTTCTTCAAGCTCAGCGAGTTCCAGGACCGGCTCATCGAGCTGTACAGCTCGGTGCCGGACTTCATCCGCCCCGAGTCCGCGCGCAACGAGGTCGTCTCGTTCGTCAAGAGCGGGCTCAAGGACCTCTCGATCTCGCGGTCGACGTTCGACTGGGGCATCACGGTGCCGTGGGACGAATCCCACGTCATCTACGTCTGGGTCGATGCCCTCCTCAACTACGCGACGGCCGTGGGATACGGCGACGACGCGTCGAACGGCTCGGGGTCGGCAGGCGAGTTCGCCCGGCGCTGGCCGGCATACCACGTCGTGGGCAAGGACATCCTGCGCTTCCACGCCGTCATCTGGCCGGCGATGCTCATGGCCGCCGGCGTCGATGTTCCCGCGGGCGTCTTCGCGCACGGCTGGCTGCTCGTCGGCGGCGAGAAGATGTCGAAGTCGAAGCTCACCGGCATCGCGCCGTCCGAGATCACCGACGTCTTCGGATCGGACGCCTACCGGTTCTACTTCCTCTCGGCGATCGCGTTCGGCCAGGACGGCTCGTTCTCGTGGGAGGATCTCTCGGCCCGCTACCAGGCCGAGCTCGCGAACGGCTTCGGCAACCTGGCATCGCGGACGACGGCCATGATCGAGCGGTACTTCGAGGGCATCGTGCCGCCGGCGGGTGAATACACCGAGCGCGATCTGCGCGTGCAGCAGATCGTGGCGGATGCCGCCACCGCGGCCGACGACGCGATCGAGCGGTTCCGCATCGACGAAGCCATCCACGCGATCTGGACGATCGTCGATGACCTCAACCTCTACATCACCGAGAACGAGCCGTGGGCGCTCGCGAAGGACGACGCTCAGCGCACGCGCCTGGGCACCGTGCTCTACACGGCCGCCGAGGGCCTGCGCGCCCTCGCGGTGCTGCTGTCGCCGGTCATGCCCGAAGCGACCGAGAAGCTGTGGGTCGCCCTGGGCGCCGGCGAGTCGCTCGGGCGCCTCATCGACCAGCCCATCCGCGAGGCGGGGCAGTGGGGGGCTCTGCGCGCCGGCACGAGCGTCAACGGCCTCGCGCCGCTGTTCCCCCGCATCGAGCAGAGCGCGTGAGTGACGTCGACCCGTCGCAGTACGTCCGCACGCGCTCGCAGGAGGGCCGCGGCGACGTGCGCTGGCCCGACGCGCCCGAGCCGCTGCCTGTCGCCGTCTACGACAACCACGCGCACCTCGAGATCGACGACGGCGACACGTCGCTGAGCCTCGACGAGCAGCTCGAGCGCGCCGCCCGGGTCGGCGTCGCCGGCGTCGTGCAGGCCGGTGGCGACATCGACTCGAGCCGCTGGTCGGCGTGGGCTGCGGCATCCCATCCTCGCGTGCTGGCGGCCGTCGCGATCCACCCCAACGAGGCTCCCGCCTACCGGGCGGCGGAACGACTGGACGAGGCGATCGCGGTCATCGACGAGCTCGCAGAGCAGCCGCGCGTGCGCGCCATCGGCGAGACGGGTCTCGACTTCTTCCGCACGGGCGACGAGGGACTGCCGGCGCAGTTCGAGAGCTTCGAGGCGCACATCGCCCTCGCGAAGAAGCACGACATCGCGATGCAGATCCACGACCGCGAGGCTCACGACGCCGTGCTCGAGACCCTCGCGAGGGTCGGCGCGCCCGAGCGCACGGTCTTCCACTGCTTCTCGGGCGACGCGGCGATGGCCGCGATCGCCGCCGAGAACGGGTACTACCTGTCCTTCGCGGGGAACGTGACGTTCAAGAACGCCCAGACCCTGCGGGATGCCCTGAAGGCGACCCCGCGCGAGCGGATCCTCGTCGAGACGGATGCACCGTTCCTGACGCCCGTGCCGCATCGCGGTCGTCCGAACGCGCCGTATCTCATCCCCGTCACGGTGCGATTCATGGCCGTCGAACTGGGCGTCGAACTCGACGAGCTCTGCGCGCAGCTGGCCGCGAACACGCTCGAGGTCTACGGGGCCTTCGAGGACTGATCCGGCTCCCCGTCGTCGAGGACGGGGCGGGACGCGGCGATGTGCGAGATCGACCGCCACACGACGGCCAGCGTGATCGCCGACCCGGCGAACGCGAACCACCACGGCGCCGTGAGGCCCCACCCCTGTGCCAGCAGGCCGCCGATCAGCTGGCCGATCACGAGCCCCCCGAACACGCCGACCATGTTGACCGAGGCGATGCGGCCCTGCAGGTGCAGCGGCACGAGTCGCTGGCGCACGGTCGTCGAGATCGTGCCCCACACGAACGCGTACGCGCCGAAGCCGAACATGAGCGCCAAGGCGACGACGGGCGAGGTCGTGAGGGCGAACGCGAGGTGCATGAGCACTTCGAGCGTCAGGCACACGCGCATGAGCGTCGCGAACGACACGTGCCGCTCGAGCCATCCGAAGCACAGGGTCGCGATGATGCCGCCGAGCGCCGACGCCGTCATGAGGGTTCCGAAGCCGACGGCGCCCATGCCGAGGTGCTCGGTCGCGTAGAGCACGAGGATGCCCCAGGGAGCTGCCCAGGTCACGTTGAAGACGAGGATGATGACGACGAGCGTGCGCACCGGCGGGTTGTCGCGCAGCCACGCGAGCCCTTCGCGGATCGGGCGGGGCTTCGCCTGGGGCGCCGGATGCTCCTTCGGCGGCACGGGCGTGCGCGCGATGCGCGAGATGAGCACGACGGCGAGGGACACGCACAGGATCTGGGTGAGGAAGGGCCAGAAGGAACCCGCCGCGAAGAGGAACGCGCCCAGGGGCGGCCCCGCGAGCTGATTGCCGACGAGGAACCCCGCCTGCAGCCGCGCATTGCCCGTGCCGAGGTCGACGGGGCGCACGAGCATCGGCAGCAGCGTCGCGCCCGCCGAGTCGGCGAACACTTCGGCCGTGCCGTAGAGGAACGCCGCCGCGAGCACGATCACCACCGTCACCTGGCCGGTGAGGAGGAACACGACCAGTCCCGTGACCACGACGGCGCGCGAGGCGTTGGCGATCATGACCAGTCGCCGTCGGTCATGATGATCGGCGACGGATCCCGCGAGCAGGCCGAAGAGCAGCCAGGGGAGGTACTGCATCATCGCTCCGGCGGCCACGAGCAGCGGCGACGACGTCAGCGATGCGATCAGGAGAGGGGATGCCGCCAGGGCGATCCCGTCGCCGAGGTTGCTCGTCCAGGACGAGGCGAGCAGCCACCGGAAATCCCTGCCGAGTCGGCGTGGTGCGATGAGTTCGCCGGGGGAAGGCATCCCGTCATCCTATGAGGGGCGCCGACCCCGGCGGTGGCCGAGTGCTACTCGGGGCGGGCCTCGTCGTCGAGTCGATTCTGCTCCGCAGCCTCGAGGCGCTCCTTCTCCTTCTGAGCGGCTTCGCGCTCTTCGCGGATCTGTTCGTGCGACTTGGAGTTGTTCGTCATGGCCCCGATCATAAGGGTGCGTGCGGCGGCGGCCGGTCGGCGAAGCCGCGCCCACCCGCGTGACTACAGTTGACGCATGTCCGTGACCCTGCTCGGTGCGTCCGAGATCCGCGCGCTCGCGGCCGAACTCGATGTCACCCCGACCAAGAAGCTGGGGCAGAACTTCGTCGTCGACGCCAACACCGTGCGCAAGATCGTGCACGTCGCGCGCGTCGCGGCGGGCGAGCGCGTCGTCGAGATCGGACCCGGTCTGGGCTCGCTGACCCTCGCGATCCTCGAGGCCGGTGCCGCCGTCACGGCCGTCGAGATCGACCACCGGCTCGCTGCGCGACTGGCCGACACCGCTCGCGCCCACGGTGTGCCCGCGGGTGCCCTGACGGTCGTGGACGCCGATGCGCTGCGGGTGACCGATCTGCCCGGCGACCCGACGGTGCTCGTCGCCAACCTGCCCTACAACGTGAGCGTGCCGGTCCTGCTGCACTTCCTCGAGACGTTCCCGGGGCTGCAGCGCGGCGTGGTCATGGTGCAGGCCGAAGTGGGGGAGCGGCTCGCGGCCGGCCCCGGATCGAAGATCTACGGCTCGCCCAGCGTCAAAGCGGCGTGGTGGGGAACGTGGCGGCTCGCCGGCACGGTGTCCCGCCACGTGTTCTGGCCCGTGCCGAACGTCGACAGCGTGCTCGTCGCCTTCGAACGCGACGCGGAGCCGCGCGGGACCGAGGACGAGCGTCGCCGCACGTTCAGCATCGTCGACGCCGCATTCCAGCAGCGCCGCAAGATGCTGCGCCAGGCGCTCTCCGGCGTGCTGGGTGGGTCGGCGGCCGAAGCCAGCGTCGTGCTCGAGGCTGCCGGCGTCGCCCCGACGGCGCGGGGCGAGAACCTCACGGTCGAGGACTACCTGCGCATCGCGCGCGTCGGTCGGTAGCCTGGATCCGTGACCGACGTGCATCCCCACCTCGCCCGCGGTGGCGACCGGCACCGTCCGTACGCGGCCGCCGCCGGCGGTGCACCTTTCGCGGCGGACGAGCTCGCGCGCATCGACGCCCTCGCTGCCGGCGGTCAGCGCGACCTGCGGCAGAAGGCGGAGGACACGTGACCCACGCATTCACGAGCGACCACGTGCGTGTGCGTGCTCCGGGCAAGCTCAACGTCTTCTTCGAGGTGGGGAGCGTGCAGGACGACGGGTATCACGACGTCGCGTCGGCGTACCAGGCCGTCTCGCTGTACGAAGACGTCGTCGCGTCGCACTCCGACGAATTCACCCTCTCGGTGTCGGGCTCCGTCGACGTCTCGGGTGTGCCGCTGGACGACCGCAATCTCGCGCTGCGGGCGGCACGACTCGTCGCGCAGAAGGCGGGTCACGCCGGCGGCGTGCACCTCGACATCGCCAAGCACGTGCCCGTCGCAGGAGGCATGGGCGGGGGCTCGGCCGATGCCGCGGCCGCGCTCGTCGCGTGCGACGCGCTGTGGGGCACCGACCTCGGCAGCACCGAGCTGCACCGGCTTGCGGCGAGGCTCGGCGCCGATGTGCCCTTCGCCCTGCTGGGCGGCACGGCGGTCGGCACGGGCCGGGGCGATCAGCTGAGCCCGGCGCTCGCGAAGGGCCGGTTCGACTGGGTCATCGTGCCGTCCGATGACGGCCTGTCCACGCCGAGCGTCTACGGGCATCTCGACGAACTGCGCACGCGCACCGGCATCCGACGCGTCGATCATGCCCCCGACGTCGCGCCCATCGTGCTGCAGGCGCTGCGCGCGGGCGACGCGGCGGCGTTGGCCGACGTGCTGCGCAACGACCTGCAGGCGGCCGCCCTCTCGCTGCGCCCCGACCTGCGCGAGCTTCTCGAGCTGGGGGAGTCGAGCGCGTCGGCGCTCGCCGGTATCGTGTCGGGGTCGGGACCGACGATCGCGTTTCTCACGCACGATGCCGAGTCCGCGCTCGACCTGCAGGTGACGCTGTCGGCCGCCGGTTACGAAGCTTTGCACGTGCACGGGCCGGTCGCCGGCGCGCGCATCATCCACGCCTGACCTCGATCGGGCCGCGAACAACAGAGGAGAACGCCCATGAGCCTGTCCGAAGACGCCCTCGTCACGGCGTTCCGTGAGGGTGCGGTGGATTCCGCATCGGCCGAACGGCTCGCCGCGAACGGACTGGACTACCGCCGGGTCGGCGTCGACTCCGATGCCTTCGCGCCGTGGCTGCAGGTCGTGCGACGCGGGTTCCAGGACGGCGAGCGCACCGACGACCAGATCGCGGCGATCCGCGAGCGCAGCGGGTACCGGCGCCTGACGGGCGTCTACGATCCGACGACGCCCATGGCGGACGCACCCGTCGGCACGATCGCGTCGTGGGTCGGAGACCTCGCGGTGCCCGGTGGTGGCGGCATCCCGTCGTGCGCCATCTCGGCCGTGACGGTCTCGCCGACGCACCGTCGCCGGGGGATCGCGCGGGCCATGCTCGAGGGCGAGCTGCGCGCCGCGAGGGATGCCGGTCTGCCCATGGCGATGCTCACGGTGAGCGAGTCCACGCTCTACGGTCGCTACGGCTTCGCGCCGGCGGCGATGAGCGCGTCGTGGCGGATCGAGACGGCGCGCGCCGGGTGGATCGGTCCGCGCCCGGATGGGCGAGTCGACTTCGTCTCGCGTGAGCGTGCCCGCGAGCTCATGCCCGTCGTGCACGAGCGGGCGCGGCTGCGCGTTGCGGGCGAGATCGACGTGCCGGCATCGCACTGGGACGCCTTCGCCGGCACACGCCCCGATGCCGACAAGCCCGGCGACAAGCGTGCCGTGCAGTACACCGACGCGACCGGCGAGGTGCGCGGAGTCGCGGTCTACGCGCTGCGCGAGAACCACGACGACTTCACGAAGGCGACGGCGTCGGTGCACTACCTCGTCGCCGACGGCGACGACGCGTACGCCGCGCTGTGGCGGTTCCTGCTCGAGCTCGACCTCGTGGCCGAGGTGCGTGCCGAGGAGCTGTCGGTCGACGAGCCGCTGCGGTGGATGATCAGCGACCAGCGCGCCGCGACCGTGACGGTCAACGACCACCAGTACGTGCGCATCCTCGACGTCGCGACGGCGTTGGAGGCGCGGCGGTATGCGGTGCCCGGCCGGGTCGTGCTCGATGTGACCGACCCGCTCGACGTCGCCGGCGGGCGACACCTGCTCGATGTCGCCGCCGACGGCACGGCGCGGGTGTCGCGCATCTCCGGCGAGGGGCCGGCCGACGCCGTCACGGTCGCTCTCGGGGCGGCCGAGCTGGCAGCGGTCTACCTCGGCGGCGTCTCGCTGGTGACGCTCGCCGCCGCCGGACGCGTCGTGTCCTCGGACGCGCTTCGCGCCGCCGCCATCCTCTCGTGGCCCATCGCCCCCCGCCTGTCGTTCTGGTACTGACCCCGTCCGCCCAGACCGCTACCCGCGAGACTGCAACCGACGGCCGAGACTGCGGGTGAACCC
>NZ_JBHJZS010000032.1:0-34899 GCF_042271185.1 Microbacterium sp. NPDC055910 | reverse complement strand
GGTGAACCCCGCAGTCTCGGCGCCCCGATGCAGTCTCACCGGTATTGGGTACGGGGTCAGCGGTCGAGGGCGCGGGTGAGGGTGCGAGCGGCGTCGTCGATGGCGCGTTCGAGCTCATCGACGACGGATGCCGCGAGCTCACCGCCCCGCGCGACGTGCGAGCGCACGTCGCTGCGCACGCGTCCGCGGAATGCGCTCACGAGCGCGTCGGCGCGGTGCAGCTGCTCGCGGCTGCGACTGCGCACGTCATCCGACGGCGCGGGGGGTGCAGACTCCGCCTTCTGGCGCTCCTGCTTGCTCGCCGCCGCGAGGTCGGCACGCAGGCTCTTCATCGCTTCGCGCACACTGCCGCGCACTTCGTCGGCGATGAGGCGCACGCTGTCGGCGAGGCCCTCTTCGATGCCCTGCAGGTCGTCGGCGCGAGCGGCGACCTCGGCGCGGCCGGCCGGGGTGATCTCGTAGACGGTCTTGCGGCCGTCGACGGACTTCGTGACGAGCCCCTCCTCCTCGAGCTTCGCCAGGCGCGGATACACCGTGCCCGCACTCGGGGTGTAGGTGCCGCCCGTGCGGTCGGACAGCGCCTGCATGATGTCGTAGCCGTGGCGCGGGCCCTCATCGAGCAGGTTGAGCAGGTACAGGCGCAGGTCGCCGTGCGAGAAGACGGGGCTCATCACCACTCCTCCTCGTCGGCGCCGGCGGCATCCGTCTGCACGCCCACCCGCCGCAGCACCGTCAGGTCGCCCGAGACGGAGTTGGCGCGGATGTCGACGAACGTGCCGCTGAGCTCGCCGGTCGAACCGGTAAAGTTCGTCGCGGGACCCGTCTTCTGGCCGGAGCGCACCGTGCCGTCGATCTGCACGCGTCCGCTGACGCTGCGCACGACGTAGTTCGCGGCGAGGCCGTCGTCGAGCCGGATGGTCGCGTTGCCCGAGATGGTGTTCAGGTTGACGGTGTGGATCGCGCCATCGGGGTCGACGAAGACGGCCCCCGAGACGGTGTCGATCGTCACCTTGCGCAGCGCGCCCGTCACGGCGACGTCGCCCGAGACGCTGTTCGCCGACAACGACCCGTCGAGGCCGCGCAGCTGCACATCGCCCGAGACGGCGTTGACCGTCACGTCGCCGGTCAACCCGTCGACGATGATGTCGCCGGAGACGGTGTTCAGTCGCGCATCGCTGTCGAGTCCGGTGACGAGGGCGCTCGCCGACACGACCCCGAGGGTCAGCGCGATCGAGCGGGGCACGGCGACGCTGATCTCGGCCTTCGGGCCGCCGTCGCCGAAGTTGCGGAACACTTCGAGGAAGTTGTCCCAGCGCAGCTGCGGATGGTCGATCTCGACGGTGCCGTCGGTCACGTCGATCCGCAGATCCTTGACCGTGACGCTGTGCACCTCGATGCGGACACCGGGCTCGTCGTGCGCGACGACGTCGATCTGGCCGCCGACGAGTCCGATCTTGAGTGCGCGCACCGTCTCGATGTCGATGACGCGCGTCTCGCCGGGGTGGACGACCCACTTCTCGTAGTCCATGCTTCCTCCAGGTTTCATCTCGCGATATATCGCGTGCCGCGACAGTAACACGATATATCGCGTCATGCCGAGGAAATTCAGGGAACATCCACTTGACCTTGACGTTACGTCAACCTTTAGCGTGGGTCACACGAAGACAGGAGAGCCCATGGAGTGGTCGATCCAGCAGATCGCCAAGCTCGCCGGCACGACGAGCCGCACGCTGCGTCACTACGACCAGCGGGGGCTGCTCGCGCCCTCGCGCATCGCATCGAACGGCTATCGCCACTACGACGAGAGCGCCCTCGTGCGACTGCAGCGCATTCTGCTGCTGCGCGACCTCGGGCTCGGGCTGTCCCAGATCGCCCAGATCCTGCAGCGCGAGGGCTCCGAGGAGGCGGCTCTCAAGAGCCATCTCGCCTGGCTTCGGCAGGAGCAGGAGCGGCTGGCGCGACAGATCGCGTCGGTCGTATCGACCGTGACGGCATTGAGAGGGGGTGAACAACTCATGGCAGAGAAGATGTTCGACGGCTTCGACCACACGAAGTACAAGGACGAAGTCGAACAGCGCTGGGGCGCGGATGCTTACGCGGCGGGCGATGCCTGGTGGCGAGCGCAGGACGACGCGGCGAAGGCCGCGTGGATGCGACGCGTCTCCGACCTCAACCGCGACTGGATAGCGGCCGCGCACAGCGGTGCAGCGCCCGACAGCGACGAGGCGCAGGCGCTCGCGGAGCGCCACGTCCAGTGGCTGAGGTCCGTGCCCGGCGCACCGACGGCTCGCGACACGATCCGGGGCTACGTGCTCGGCCTCGGCGAGATGTACGTCGCCGACCCGCGATTCGGCGCGAACTACGCGACGGATGCCGGCGGGTCGGCCGGCGCCGAATTCGTGCGCGATGCGCTGCGCGTGTACGCGGACGCGAATCTCTGAGCCGAGAGACGACGGATGCCGCAGACCAGACCGGTCTGCGGCATCCGTTCTCTCAGCGTCGCTGCCCCGACAGCGCGACGCGAACTTATGTGCGGCGGCTGCCGCTGATGAGCCGGAACAACAGGGCGATGAGCGCGATGACTCCGACGATCAGGGCGACCCACAGCAGCCAGCTCAGGGCTTCACCGAGTCCGCCCACGATGGCGAGCACGATCGCGACCACGATGATGATGATCAGCGCGATGTTCATGGAGAGTCCTCCTTCTCTGAACGGCACGATCTGATCGCACCGCGTGCTTGAGCACGTCTCTACCATGGCACTCCCGTCGCGAACGTCGACAGGGGTTGCACCCCGGATTCTTATGGTGCTAGTGGGGTCGCGGCGCACGGGTGTCAAGCCCCTGCGCCCGCCCACGGCGTCCGCGTACCGTTCGAGGCACGACGAAGGAGGAGCCATGCCCCGAGGACGCGGATCGAATAGTCTGAAGAAGCCCGAGCTCTACGAAGAGCTGCGCGACGACGGAGCCTCGAAGGAGAAGGCCGCCCGCATCTCCAACGCCGCGGCCCGCGACGGCGCGAAGGAAGTCGCCCGGCGCGGGGGCAAGGCCGGCGACTACGAGGACTGGACGGTCGACGAGCTTCGCAAGCGCGCGAAGGAGCTGGGCATCACCGGGTATTCGGGCAAGCGCAAGGCGGAGCTCATCTCGATGCTCCGCAACCACTGACGGCGGTGGCGGATCGACTCATCCGGGTGCGTCCCGACGAGGACCCCGGACTGCGTCGCGTGCGCTCCGGTTCCGGCTTCAGCTACGTGCAGGCGGACGGGCGGGCGGCGACCGGCGCCGACCGCGAGCGCATCTCGCAGCTCGTCATCCCGCCGGCCTGGCAGGACGTCTGGATCTCCGCGGAGCCGTTCGGCCACATCCAGGCGGTGGGGACGGATGCCGCGGGCCGGCGCCAGTACGTCTATCACTCCGCGTGGCGGGTTCGACGCGACCGCGGGAAGTTCGCCCGTGCGCTCGCGCTCGCGGCCGCGCTGCCGAGCGCGAGGCGGCGCGTCACGGTGGCGCTGCGCGCCGACGAGCTGGACCGCGAGCGCGTCCTGGCCGTCGCGTTCCGACTGCTCGACACGGCGGCACCGCGCGTCGGCTCGACCCGGTACCTCGACCGTCACGGCAGCCGGGGGCTGACGACCCTGCAGCGACGCCACGCCGTCGTCGAGGAATCCGTCGTGACGCTCTCGTTCCCCGGCAAGAGCGGCAAGCGGGCGCTCCTCGAGATCGCCGATGACGACCTCGCCGTCGTGATGCCCCTGCTCGTCGAAGGGCGGCCGGGTGCGGCCCTGCTCGCCTACCGGCACGGCAGGAGGCGCGTCGCGCTCCGCCCGGGTGACGTCAACGACCATGTGCGCGCCCTCACGGGCGGGCGCTTCACGGCGAAGGACTTCCGGACGCTCCGCGGCACGATCCTCGCCGCCGAGGCGCTCGCGCGGATCGGGCCGGCGGCGACGGCCCGAGAGCGCAAGCAGGCCGAGAAGCTCGCCGTCGACGCGACGGCCGCCGCGCTGGGAAACACACCCGCCGTCGCCCGGGGGAGCTACATCGATCCCCGGGTCTTCTCGGCGTACGGGCGCGGAGAGCTGCTCGACCTCGGCATCACGCCCGAGTCGGCGATCCGCGATCTCGTCGTCCGCGCCGCCCGGCGCCGGGCGCGGTGACAGCGATCCGCGCTGTCGGCGGAGGCTCAGAAACGCCGTGGGATACTGAGCCGGATACGTTCTCGTATCCGCAGCGCCGGCTCTCGCAGCGCGAGTATCGCGCCGCGGCATCCTTCACGATCACGCAAGGGCCCCCGTGTCGAACCTCGCCGTCCTGAGCTTGAAGAACCGCGCGCTCATCGCGCTCATCACGATCGTCGCCGCGATCTTCGGCGGGCTCGCGCTGACGAGCCTCAAGCAGGAGCTCATCCCGTCGATCGAGTTCCCGGCGCTCATCGTCGTCTCGGCCTACCCCGGCGCGTCGCCCGAGGTCGTCAACAACGACGTCTCCACCCCCATCGAAGCGGCGATCCAGGGGGTTCCCGGCCTCGAGACGACGACGGCGACGAGCACGACGAACGCGTCGATCATCCAGGCGTCGTTCTCGTACGGCACGAACCTCGCCACGGCCGAACAGAAGATCGCTCAGGCGATCAACCGCGTACAGGGTCAGCTGCCCGACGGCGTCGAGCCCAACGTCATCTCCGCGAGCATCGACGACTTCCCCGTCATCCAGCTCGCCGTGACGGGCTACGACGACGCCGAGACGATCCAGGCGCGCTTGGAGTCCATCGTCATCCCCGAGCTCGAGGACGTCGACGGCGTCAATGCCGCCGAGATCGTCGGCGGGATCGGCCAGCGCGTCACGATCACTCCCGACCAAGCTGCGCTCGCCGCCGCCGGCTACACGCAGCAGGCGATCACCGACGCCCTCGACCAGAACGGCGTGCTGTTCCCTGGCGGCGATGTCACCGAGGCCGGGCAGACGCTCACGGTGCAGACCGGCACCAAGATCGACTCCGTCGAGCAGATCGCCGCGCTGCCGCTCGTGCCCTCTTCGGCCGACCAATTCGCCGCCGGTCAGCGCACGATCGGCGATGTCGCTTCGGTCGTGCAGGACCAGGACCCCGTCACGTCGGTGTCGCGCGTCGACGGCGAGCCGGCGCTCACGATCGCGGTGACCAAGCTGCCCGCCGCCAACACGGTCGACGTGAGCACGGGTGTGCTCGCGGTGCTCCCCGCACTCGAGAACGACCTGGAAGGGGCCGAGTTCACGGTCGTCTTCGACCAGGCGCCCTACATCCAGGAGTCGATCGACGCGCTCGCGAAGGAGGGCCTGCTCGGCCTCGTCTTCGCCGTGCTGGTGATCCTCGTCTTCCTGATGTCGGTGCGTTCGACGCTCGTGACGGCGATCTCCATCCCCACGAGCGTGCTCATCACGTTCGTCGGCATCCAGGCGCTCGGCTACTCGCTCAACATCCTCACGCTCGGTGCGCTCACGATCGCGATCGGACGCGTCGTGGACGACTCGATCGTGGTGATCGAGAACATCAAGCGGCACTACGTCGGTGACGCCGACAAGAAGCGCTCGATCCTGATCGGTGTGCGTGAGGTCGCCGCGGCGATCACCGCCTCGACGGTCACGTCGGTGGCCGTCTTCCTGCCGATCGCGTTCGTCGATGACGTCACCGGCGAACTGTTCCGGCCGTTCGCGCTCACCACCACGATCGCCATGCTCGCCTCGCTCTTCGTCGCGCTCACGATCGTGCCGGTGCTCGCCTACTGGTTCCTGCGTCCGGGCACGCAGATCCTGGATGCCGCGGGCCGGGCGATCGACCCCGAAGACCCCGCCGCCCCGCCGAGCCGACTGCAGAAGTCGTACCTGCCGGTCCTGAACTGGACCCTGAAGCACTCGTGGACGACGCTTCTGCTGGCTGTCCTCGTGCTCGGCGGCACGGCCGCCGCAGCGCCGTTCATGAAGACGAACTTCCTCGGGGACTCCGGCCAGAACACCTTCACGATGACGCAGAGCATCGGGCCGGCGGCATCGCTCGAGGCGGAGTCTGCGGCAGCCGAGCAGGTGGAGGCCGTGCTCGCGGACATCGAGGGCATCGAGACGGTGCAGGTGTCGATCGGGTCGAGCGGCTCCGCGCTGCGTGACGCCTTCGCCGGCGGCGGCACCGGCGTGACCTACTCGATCACGACGAACCCCGGCGTGGACCAGGTGCTCCTGCGCGAAGACGTCCAGGATGCCATCGCCGATCTCGAGGATGCGGGTGAGATCACGATCGCCGCGAGTGGCGGGGGCTTCGGGTCGAGCGACATCGCCATCGACGTCACGGCACCGGACAGCTCGACGCTGCAAGAGGCCACGGATGCCGTCGTCGCTGCGCTCGCCGGAGGTGAGGGCCTCGGTCAGGTGACGAGCAACCTCTCCGCCTCGCTGCCCTACATCGCCGTCTCGGTCGATCGAGACGCCGCGGCATCGCTCGGCCTGTCCGAGGTCGCCGTGGGCGCTCTGGTGTCCAACACGATGCGTCCGCAGCAGGTCGGCTCGGTCGAGATCGACGACACGTCCCTGACGGTCTTCCTCGCCGCCTCGCAGACCCCCGCGACTCTCGACGAGCTGCGCGCCCTCGAGGTGCCGACCGCGGTCGGGCCGGTTCCCCTGTCCGAGGTCGCGACCGTCCAGGAGAGCGAGGGCCCGACCTCGATCACGACGCAGCGCGGCCAGCGCACCTCGACGGTGACCGTCACGCCGTCGACCGATGATCTGACGGCGGCGTCGGCCACCGTCACGACCGCGCTGGCCGACGCCGACCTGCCGGCATCGGCCGACGCGTCGCTGGGAGGCGTGGTCTCGCAGCAGGCGGATGCCTTCTCGCAGCTGGGTCTGGCTCTGCTCGCGGCGATCCTCATCGTCTACATCGTCATGGTGGCCACCTTCAAGTCGCTGCGACAGCCGATCCTGCTGCTCGTCTCGGTGCCGTTCGCGGCGACGGGCGCGATCCTGCTGCAGATCGTGACGGGCGTGCCGCTGGGTGTGGCATCCCTGATCGGCGTTCTGATGCTGATCGGCATCGTCGTGACCAACGCGATCGTGCTCGTGGACCTCGTCAACCAGTACCGCGAGAAGGGGCTGACCGCGCGCGACGCCACCGTCGCCGGAAGCTCGCGACGCCTGCGTCCGATCCTGATGACCGCGCTCGCGACGATCTTCGCGCTGACGCCGCTGGCCCTGGGGATCACCGGTCAGGGCGGGTTCATCTCGCAGCCGCTCGCGATCGTCGTGATCGGCGGCCTGATCTCGTCCACCGTGCTGACGCTGCTCGTGCTGCCGACCCTCTACAACCTCGTCGAGGGCGCGAAGGAGCGCCGCCGTGCGCGACGCGGCGAGCCTGTCGTCGTCGGCGCATCGACCGCCGACGCACCCGCGACGCGTCGCGAGCGTCGCCTGCAGGAGGCCGCCGCCGCGGGGGGAGTCTCAGCCATCGCGGTCGCTGAGCCTGCCGACGCGTCGTCGTCTCGCGAGTCCGACGCTACGTCTCCCGCGCGTGAGCTCGAGCCCGAGAGCGGGCACGAACAGCAGCCCGCAGCCGCAGACGTGCCCGAGCCCGAGCACGAGCCAGGTTCCGCGGGTGACCCGACGGACGACGCCACGACGACCGGCGACGCAGCTGAGGAACGGCCGGCGCGCGAGGACTGATGCGCTCGCGCGTCGACGGCTTCGACGGACGAACGGCGCGGATCGGCGCGGGGTAGGTCGTCAGGATGTTCTCGCGCGGCGACGAGCGGGGGGTGAGCGCGGGGGATGCGGCATCCGCGGTCTCGTCGTCCTGCGCGCAGATCGCACGCGGAAGGCCCAGCAGCCAGACGCCCATCGTCGAGAAGGCGAGCGATTCGTAGAACGCGAGCGTGATGAGACCGGCGGCCAGCACGACCATGCCCGTTGCGAGCAGGATCACCCCGACCACGGCGAAGCGGCGGAATGCGTTCGACAGCGCGCGGCAGCGCAGGCCCGACGCGACGAACGAGAGGAACGACAGGGCGAGCCCCGTCGCGGCGATGTCGTGCAGGATCGAACTGACCGGGATCGGGATCAGCCCGACCATCATCATGTGCGCGCCGGCTGACGAGATCGAGCAGCGGATCCACATCGCCCGGCGCTGCGAGATCCGC
Source organism: Microbacterium sp. NPDC055910 (assembly GCF_042271185.1). Lineage (NCBI taxonomy): Bacteria > Bacillati > Actinomycetota > Actinomycetes > Micrococcales > Microbacteriaceae > Microbacterium > Microbacterium sp. NPDC055910. The sequence goes on along the minus strand of NZ_JBHJZS010000032.1, from coordinate 26,742 downwards.
TCGGGCAGGTCGACGCCGATCACGATGCCGTACACCGTGAGGAGCAGGCCCGACACGATCACGGTCGCGTTGAAGGCGCGCGCTGAGAAGTCCTGGAACGTGCCGAGCTGTGAGTAGTGCAGGTGCCACCAGTACGGGTCGCTCGTCGTGAGGATCGCCACGGCGACCCCCAGCACGAGTGCGCCGGTCGCGAGTGTGCCGAGGCGGTGCGACCCCGAGACGCGCAGAGCGGGTCGCTTCGAAGGGGCCCCCGACATCCCGATGGCGGCCAGGGCGACAGGTCGGGGTGTCTCCGAGAGCAGATAGGTCATGAAGTTACCGTGGGTAGCGGCAACGCCTCGCACGTGTACACCCGACCTCCCCCAGGCCCGGCTCGTGCGCGGAGCATGCCGGTGGCTTAAGTTCTCCCCAGCTGACGGCAAGTCACCGACCTTTCATAGGGTAATGGGTGTAAGAGGCGTTCGGTGAACAGTGATCTTTCAGCCGATGACCGGTAATGTTGACAAGTCGGCTTCAGGACGCCGCGCCGTGTTCATCGCACGCGCGGATGGGTTTGTGAGTCCAAAGGGGCCGATGGTGAGCGTCGATCGACGCACATGACCATCACTGAGAATGGCCCCCGGCCGACGGATGTCCGGGTACGCCCGCGCGCTGCGCGGGCGCTGTTTCGTGCGAGAAAACCCACAAGGACATCATCATGCCCAAAAACAAGAAGCCCGCCGGCGGTCGCCCCGCCAAGAACTTCGAGCCGCGCTATGGCGAGAAGAAGGGGTCGTACCAGGATCGCAAGCGCCGACCGGATGCCGCCGCTCCCGGCCGTGCCAGCGCGAACAAGCCCGGCAGCAAGAGCCCCCACCACCGCGGATATCGTCCCGCCGAGACCGACGCGGCCGAACCGAAGCGCCGCTGGTCGGCGCAGGAGAAGGCGGGCCGCGACGAGGCTCGCGGCATCCGCACGCACGCGCGCAGCGATCGTCCCCGCTTCGACGAGGACCGGCCGCGGCGCGACGAGCGAGCCCGCTCGGACCGGCCCACCTACTCGCCGCAGGGCGGATCGCGCTCGTTCGACCGCAACGACCGCGATGCTCGCGGCACCGGCCGCCCCGCGGCACGTACCGAGCGCCCCGCCGGTGACCGCGACCGCGGTCGCCCGCCGTACGCCGACCGGGTCGACCGCACCGAACGCCGCACGCACGGCGACGCGCGCCCGTCGTACCGCCGCGAGGAGCGTCCTCGGTTCGACCGGGATGACCGCGGCCCGCGCCGGGAGTCGGGCGAGCGTCCTCGGTTCGACCGGGATGACCGCGGCCCGCGCCGTGAGTCGGGCGAGCGTCCTCGGTTCGACCGGGATGACCGCGGCCCGCGCCGTGAGTCGGGCGAGCGTCCTCGGTTCGACCGGGATGACCGCGGCCCGCGCCGTGAGTCGAACGACCGAGCACCGTACCGATCGCAGGACCGGACGCGTTCGTCCGACCGCAGCTTCGGCGGCCGTGACGCGGGTCGCCCCGCGCCTCGCGCCGACCGTCGCGACGACCGCCCTCGCCGTGGCACGGACAACCGCCCCGGTCGCTCGGACTGGACGGCCAAGCCCGCGCGCGACGAGCAGCGGGTCGATGTCGTGCACGAGCGTCTGCAGGCCGAGGCACTGCAGGCCGGCGACGTCGCCGATCTGACGTTCGGCGACCTCGGACTCGGCGAGAACATCGTCCGCGTCCTCGCCGAACTGGGCGCCGCGCGCCCCTTCCCGATCCAGGCCGCCACGATCCCCGCCGTTCTCGAGGGTCGCGACGTGCTCGCGCGCGGACGCACGGGCTCGGGCAAGACGATCGCCTTCGGGGCGCCGCTGGTCGAGAGCGTGCTGCGCAGCCAGGCCGGCAAGCGTCGTGAGTTCGCCCGTGCGCCGAGGGCACTCATCCTCGCCCCGACGCGCGAGCTCGCACTGCAGCTCGACCGCACGATCCAGCCGATCGCCCGCAGCGTGGGCCTGTTCACGACGCAGATCTACGGCGGCGTGCCGCAGGCGCGTCAGGTCGGTGCGCTCCGCAAGGGCGTCGACATCGTGATCGGCACCCCCGGTCGCATCGAGGACCTCGTCCAGCAGGGCAAGCTCGATCTGTCCGACATCTCGATCGCCGTGCTCGACGAGGCCGATCACATGTGCGAGCTCGGGTTCCTCGAGCCCGTGCAGCGGATCCTGCGCCACACCGCCGAGGGCAGCCAGAAGCTGCTGTACTCGGCGACCCTCGACCGCGAAGTCGCGGCGCTCGTCGACGAGTTCCTCGTCGAGCCCGCCGTTCACGAGGTCGCCGGAGAAGACCAGGAGTCCTCGACGATCGACCACCGCGTGCTCCTCATCGACCACCGCGACAAGGCCGAGATCCTCACGTCGCTCGTCGACCGCGAGGGCAAGACGCTCGTGTTCGCGCGCACGCGTGCGTACGCCGAGATGCTGGCCGAGCAGTTCGACGATGCGGGCATCAACGCCGTCGCGCTGCACGGCGACCTCAACCAGGCCAAGCGCACGCGCAATCTCCACCGGCTCACGTCGGGCCGCGTCAACGTGCTCGTCGCGACCGACGTCGCCGCACGCGGCATCCACGTCGATGACATCGATCTCGTGGTGCAGGCCGATCCGCCGGACGAGTACAAGACGTACCTGCACCGCTCGGGCCGTACCGGCCGCGCGGGTCGTGCCGGCAACGTCGTGACGCTCATCACCCGTCAGCGCCGCCGTCGTATGACCGAACTGCTCGATCGGGCCGAGATCGAGGCGCCCTTCGACGAGGTGCGCCTGGGCGACGATCTTCTCGAGGAGATCTCCGGCCGGCAGGCGGTTCCCGAGTAGGCGACGACGTCGCCGTCGAACGGTCGCAGCGTGACGGCGATCAGGACGCGAAGAGCGTCTCGAGCAGCTCCGCAGCGCGCGGGGCGCCGCCGAGGCTGTTGAGCTGCTGCGCGACTCGGCCGGCGGCATCCTGGAACGCCGGGTCGTCCATGACACGGTCGTAGCCGTCGGCGACCTTCGCCGCCGACGGGGTTCCGGTCCGCAGGTTCACGCCGGATCCCGACCACGCCACGCGCGCGGCGATCTCGGGCTTGTCGAGATCGCCGCCCGCGATCACGAGCGGGACGCCGTGCGAGAGTGCGGCGAGGGTGCCGCCCCACCCGCCGTTGGTGATCATGGCCTCCAGGCGCGGAAGCAGCGCCGAATACGGAAGGACTCCGGCGACGCGCACGTTCGGCGGCACGGGGAAGGGCAGCTCGACACGATCCCGGATCCCGGTCGAGACGACGACGAGCACGTCGCGGTCGGCGAGGGCCTCGACCGCCGGGCGAATGAGATCGGCGGGGTCGATGTTCTGGGTGCCTTGCGACACGTGCACGACGCGTCGTGCGTCCAGGTCACCCCACCAGGCGGGTACTTCGCCCTGCGAAAGCGCCGTGAGGCGCCCGACGAAGTGGACGTGCGCGGGTCGATCCGTGCGTGCGAAGTCGAGCAGCGGGGCGCCGCTGGCGACCACGAGTCGTGGTGAGAACACGACACGATCGAAAGTGCGTCGCGACGGAGCCAGCCCGACGCGTTCGCGAGCGCGCGCGAGCGGGCGGCGCAAGGGCAGCGACAGCAGGGGCACCGCGGCGCGCAGTACCGAGTCTCGCGTGCGCACGATGGCCGTGCGGCCCGGTGCAAGGCCGAGTCCGCTCGGCGGTCCGGACGGAGCCGCCATGTTGAGCGGCAGCACCGATACGGTCGCCCACGGCACACCGCTCCGTTCGGCGAACAACACAGCGCCGACCGATACGTCGTCGCCCGCCATCGCGTCCCACGGCTCGCGGTCCCACTCCGCCTGGAGGTCGTCGACCTGCTCGGGCGCCGTGCCGATGAACACATCGGTGATGTTGATGAAGACCTGGCTGAGGCGCTTCTTTCCGATCAGGCGGGGGAATGTGCTCTGCAGATCGTTCTCGTCGAAGTCAGGCGCTTTCCGCCACGGCAGCAGACGCGCACCGGTTGCCGCCACCTGGTCGGCGAAGGCGGGACCGGTGTAGACCCGCACGTCGTGGCCCCGTGCAGAGAGCGCGTGCGCGACAGAGCACATCGGAGCGACGTGCCCCGTGAAGGGGGCGGCCGAGAGCAGTATTCGCGCCATCGGGTCTTCCGCGACCATTGTCGCGCGTGCCGGACGGTTCGTACAGACTCAGAAGAGCATCGCCGGGGCGGCTTCGGCCGCGCGGCCACGGGTCGTCGTGACGACTCGTGACCGTGTGGCCGCCGCCGACGGCGCGGACCTGCGTGGCGTGGCTTCTTCGTCGTGTCCGTCAAGGCCGTGCACGCGCATGAGGGGACGCACGCGCTTGGCGAGCCACGCTCGATAGGCCTTCGGCGCGGTCGTCGATGCCCCTGGATACAACCCGCGATACGCCGACACGAGATGCGGATGCTCGCGCTCGAGCCAGCGGAAATACCACTGCTTGGCGCCGGGCCGCAGGTGCAGCGCGCCGAAGACGACACGTACGGCACCGGCATCCTTGATGCGTTGCAGAGCATCGTCGATCGCCGCCACCGAGTCGGTCAGGTGGGGCAGGATCGGCATGAGGAAGACGGTGACGCGGAACCCCGCGGCGGTCGCGGCGCGCACGGTCTCGAGCCGCGCCGTCGCCGACGGTGTGCCGGGCTCGACGCTGCGCTGCAGGGTGTCGTCGAAGACGGCGATCGACATCGAGATCGACACGTCGACGGATGCTGCGGCCTCGGCCAGCAGCGGCAGATCACGGCGCAGCAGCGTTCCCTTCGTGAGCACCGAGAACGGCGTGCCCGAGTCCGTCAGCGCCGAGATGATCCCGGGCATGAGTCGGTACCTGCCCTCCGCGCGCTGATACGGGTCGGTGTTGGTGCCGAGAGCGACGTGCTCTCGGTTCCACGAGCCGCGCGCGAGCTCTCGCCGCAGCACGTCGGCGACGTTGACCTTGACGACGATCTGCGAGTCGAAGTCGCGCCCCGCGTCGAGGTCGAGATACTCGTGGGTGCCCCGCGCGAAGCAGTAGCTGCATGCGTGACTGCAGCCCCGGTAAGGGTTGATCGTCCAGTCGAACGGCATCGCCGAAGAGCCCGGAACGTGGTTGAGGGCGCTTTTGCACAAGACCTCGTGGAAGGTCATGTCGGCGAACTCGGGTGTCCTCACGGATCGGACGAGCCCGTTGAGCTGCTCGAGACCCGGCAGGGCCGCGGCATCCGGTACGCCCAGTTCCTGCCCTTGCCATCGCATGCACCTATGGGAACAGAACTACGAAACTATGTCAAGCGACCACGCGCGAAGATTCGAAGTGCCGCGCCGACTCGCGCGACGACTGGCCCCGAGGCCCCTCGGCGGGGGAGAATAGGAGGCGGTGCCCGATTCCGAACAGTCCCCCCTGATGCATCGCGCCGCGCACGCGGCAGGCGATGGCGCCGCCGCGCCCGGGCGGCTCTCCGACGGGATCCCGCTCACGCGTCGAGCGCTGCGCGAAGCTCGCGATGCAGCATCCGCGTCGTCGCAGACCCCGCCGATCTTCAAGGCCTCGCTGCCTCCGCTGCCCCCTGTCGCGGCGCGCCCGGCGCCCCTGCTCCCCGGCCGCCGCCGCCGTGCGCCGATCCGTCACGCGCGGATGAGCCACGCCGTGCAGGCCTCGGTCAGCGCGGCTCTCACGGTCGCCAGCCTCATCGTCGTGGGCTCGGCGTCGGCGGTTACCGTCGCGCTCGCTCCGGCGCCGGTGGCGATCGTCGCCGACGAGGCCGTCGCGGACACGCTCGGTGAAGTGCGCATCCAGGCCCTGCCCGGCCTCGGGGCGCTGCCGCTCACGGCCGAGGCGTTCGCTCCGGATGAGACCTCCGTCATCGTGCGTGATGTCCCCGACCCGTGCGGCGAACCCGCCGTGCTCGCCGCGATCGCGGCCGGAGACGAGGCCGCGGCGATCACCGCGGCGGGCGGCGCGACGGTGTTCCGTGACGCTGTCGCGTCGGGTCTGGCTCCCTGCATCCGTCTCGACGACCCCGCACGCACGTGGCTCGTCGTCGACAAGGCGCGACCGTTCGTGCCGATCGACTACGCCCCCGAAAGCCTTGCCGTGCCCGCCGGCATGCGAGACCTCGGCGGGGGCGAACTGCGTGCCGAAGCCGCCGAAGCGATGACGCACATGGCCGCCGCGTCGATCGCGGGCGGGGCGGGAGAGATCGGCGTCGCCAGCGCCTACCGCTCGTACGCGACGCAGATCGCGACCTATGAGCACCACGCGCGCGTGCGCGGTGGGGACCAGGCCGATCTCGTGAGCGCGCGTCCGGGATACAGCGAGCACCAGTCGGGCCTGGCGGCCGACGTCGTGCCGTGCGCCGAGACGTGCGGCACGATCGACGATCTCGCCTCGACGACCCAGGGGGAGTGGATCGCCGCGAACGCGTGGCAGTACGGCTGGGTCGTGCGCTACGAAGAGGGCGGCACCGACGTCACCGGGTACCTGTCCGAGCCGTGGCATCTGCGTTACATCGGCGTGGAGCTGGCCCGCGAATACCACGAGGGCGGCTGGCGCACGCTCGAGGAGTTCTTCGGACTCCCGCCCGCGCCGCACTACGACCACCAGCACTGACGCCGGGTGGAGGCATCCGACAAAACGAGGTACCGAGTACCGCGAAACGTGGGATGCGATGTCACAACGATGGCTTGACGACGGATGCCGCGGCTAGACTCGCCTGCGGCGACGAGGCCTACCAGGCCCGCCTTTTTTGGCTCACGAAAGGACGCAGCTCATGGAACGCGACATCTACGACGAGGACCACGAAGCCTTCCGCGACGTCGTGAAGGAGTTCGTCAAGCGGTACGCGACCGAAGAGAAGCGCAAGCAGTGGGAAGCCGACGGCGAGATCGACCGCGCGACCATGCTGGCGGCCGGCGAGGCGGGCATCATCGGACTGTCCGTTCCCGAGGAGTTCGGCGGAGCGGGGATGCTTCAGGACTACCGCTTCCGCTCGATCGTGCTCGAGGAGACGATCGGCGCGGGTCAGGGTTCGCTCGCGGGCGCGTTCGGCATCCAGGACGACCTGGCCGTGCCGTACATCGTGCACATGGGCACTCAGGCGCAGAAGGAGAAGTGGCTCCCCGGAATGGCCACCGGTGAGATCCTCGGCGCGCTGGCGATGACCGAGCCCGGTGCCGGTTCGGACCTGCGCGGCATCAAGACCACCGCGAAGAAGGTCGACGGCGGCTACCTCGTCAACGGTGCGAAGACGTTCATCTCGTCGGGCAAGACGGCCGACATGGTCGTGACCTTCGTCAAGACGGGCGAGGGCAACCGCCCCGACGCGTTCAGCCTGCTGATCCTCGAGGACGGCATGGAGGGCTTCGACCACAGCCGCAAGCTCGAGAAGATGGGCTTCCACGGGTGGGACACCGCCGAGATGTCGTTCGTGGATGTGTTCGTTCCCGAAGAGAACCTCATCGGGGGCAAGGAAGGCCTCGGCTTCATCCAGCTCATGATGAACCTGCCCCTCGAGCGCCTCTCGATCGGCGTGGCCGCCGCAGCGGCCGGTGAGGCGGCGTTCGCGTGGACGCGCGACTACACGCTCAGCCGTGAGGCGTTCGGCGAGCGCATCGCCGACTTCCAGAACACCCGCTTCACGCTCGCCGACATGGCCACGACGGTCGACGTGATGTGGGCCTATGTCGACCGGGCGATGCTGCTCTACAAAGACGAGAAGCTCACGGCCGAAGAGGCCGCGAAGGTCAAGTTCTGGACCACCGACCGCGAGGCGGAACTGCTCGACGCCGGTGTGCAGCTGCACGGCGGCTACGGCTACATCACCGAGTACCCGATCGCCCGCGCCTACCTCGACGCCCGCGTGCACCGCATCTACGGCGGCACGAACGAGATCATGCGCGACCTCGTCAGCCGGCAGATCGTCGGCAAGCGCTGACCCGAACCGCTACCTGAGGACGGCGGCGCCGACGAAGAGCGCCGCCGAGACCGCCCAGAACAGCACGACGAAGACGGTGTCGCGCGTTCGCCACGGCACGAGGTGCCGCTCGGTGCGGTCGCGGTGGGCGCCGAAGGCGCGCGCATCCATCGCGAGGGCGACGCGTTCGGCGTGCCGGATGCCGCCGGCCATGAGCGGCACGATGTAGCCGAACCACCGTGCGAGCGCCGCGAACGGGCCGCGTCCGCCGTGCGCCCCGCGCACGCGGTGCGCCTGCCGGATCACGTCGAGCTCGTGCCCGAAGCGCGGCACGAAGCGGAAGGCCGCGAGCGCCGTGTAGCCGATGCGGTACGGCACGCGCAGCTGCTGCACGCTCGCCCGCACGAAGTCGGGCCCCGCCGTCGACAGACCCGCGAGCAGGGTGAGCGCGATGATCGCGGCGAGCCGGAGTCCCGTCGCGAGACCGATGAGCAGGGCGCCCTGGTACATGGTCCAGTCGCCGATCCGCCAGGCGATCGGGGTGTCGGAGACCAGCGCGGCGTCCGCCCACACCGCGAACCCGAGCGCGAGCGCGAGGGTCGCGAGCGGGATCGCGAGCACGAGCATGCCGACGAGACGGGGCGTGAAGCGCACGCCGACCAGGAGGAGGGCGTACGCCAGCCCGAGGAACACCGCGGGCGTCGCGAGGTCGCGCACGAAGACGAGCACGACGATGACCGGCAGCGGGGCGAAGAGCTTCGCCAGCGGGTTGAGGCCGTAGAGGAATCGCAGGGGCGACGCGGCGACGCGCTCGGCGTACGGGTCGAAGCGGCCGCCGGGTGCGACCGTGAGGACGGGCCCCGTCGCGCTCATGACGAACCCCCGTCGGGAAGGTCGGCCAGCCGTGTGATGCGCGAGAGTTCGGGATGCCGCGTGAGCCCGCGCAGTGCGCGGCGCAAGGGCGGCGGGCGCAGCCCCGCGCGCTCGAGCAGTTCGTCGTCGGCGAAGACGTCGGCCGTGGGTCCCGCTCGGAGGACCCTCCCATCGCCGATGACGACCGTGCGGTCGGCGTATTCGGTGACCAGCTGCATGTCGTGTGTCACGACGAGGATGGTCGTTCCCTCGGTGTTGAGTTCGCGCAGAAGGTGCAGCAGTTCGTCGGCGCGGGCACGGTCCTGTCCGAAAGTGGGCTCGTCCAGCGCCAGCACGGGGGCGCCGGCCACGAGAGCGGTGCCGACGGAGAGGCGGCGCTTCTGACCGCCCGACAGCAGGAAGGGGTGCGTCTCCGCCCGGTCGGCGAGACCGAACCGCTCGAGCAGGGCGAGGGTGCGTTCGCGCACGTCGGTGTCGGGCAGGCGTCGCAGGCGCAGTCCGTGCGCGATCTCGTCGTACACCGAGTGGGCGATGAACTGGTGCTCGGGGTTCTGGAAGACGAAGCCGACGTGCGACGACAGGGTGCGGACGTCGGCGCGGGCGACGTCGAGGTCGCCGATCCGCACGGTGCCGCGCGGGGGCGGCACGACGCCGGCGATCGCCTGCAGCAGCGTCGTCTTGCCCGCGCCGTTCGCGCCGACGATGGCGACGAACTCTCCCGCCGCGACGTCGAGGTCGACGCCGTGCAGCACCTCGGTGCGCCCCCGCCGCACGGCGAGCCCCCGCACCTGGATCAGTCCACCCTCGGCCTCTGAGCCCGCCGGAGGGTCACCCCGCCGCGCCCCGGTCCCTGAGCTCGCCGAAGGGTCGCCCCGCTCACCTCGCCCGGTCCCTGAGCTTGCCGAAGGGTCGCCCGCCCCGAGTGCGGCCGCCAGCTCGTCGGGCGTGAGCGGCAGCGGGTCGAGTGCGTAGCCCGCGCGGCGCAGCCGCAGGGCGGCGAGCGCCGACACCGGCAGCCAGACGCCCATGTCGTGCAACTCGTCGGCGCGGTCGCGCAGCACGGCGTCGACCGATCCGTCGGCGACGACGCGTCCGCCCTGGTCGAGCACGACGACGCGGTCGACGAACCCGATGGCGGCGTCGAGGTTGTGCTCGACGAGCAGGATGGCGCGATCTCCGGCCGCGACGAGTTCGGCCAGCGCCGCATAGACCTCCTCGATCCCGCGCGGATCGAGGTTGGCGGTGGGTTCATCGAGTACGAGCAGGGGCGAGCCCATCGCCAGTGCGCACGCGATCGCGAGGCGCTGCCGGCCACCGCCCGAGAGCTTGTCGGGGTTCTCGGTGCGCCGCTCCCACAGGCCGACCCGGCGCAGCGCGTCTTCGGCGCGCGCGAGGACTTCGCCCACCGGCATCCGCAGGTTCTCGGGTCCGAAGGCGACTTCGTCGAGCAGCGTTCCCGTGACCAGCTGTGCGTCGGGATCCTGGAAGACCATGCCCACGTGCGTGCTGAGCTCGGCGACCGTCGCGTCGGTCGTGCGCAGCCCGGCGACCTCGACGTCACCGGTGAGTTCGGCGGGCACAGCGTGCGGAATCAGGCCGTTGAGGGCGAGTGTCAGCGTCGACTTGCCCGATCCGCTCGGCCCCAGCAGCAGCACGACCTCACCGCGGTCGATGTCGAACGACGCGGATGCGGGAAGCGCGATGTCCGCACCCTCGTGCCGGATCGCGAGGTCGCGCACGCGCACGAAGGTACGACGGCCCGATACCGCGGCGCCCGTGGGGCGCGAGGCATTTGGTTCGTGTTCGGGAAGGGTCACCGATGGTCCAGGTTGAGCGGTGGAGCTTCCAACGTAGTCGACCCCTACCCAGCGGCGGCAGCTGTGGCGGTGACGCCCGGCTAGGGACTGAGGTTTGACAGTCGGAATAACCTAGGGTTACTCTCAGTTGTCTAGTCGTATAGACAAATAGCTCATTCTGTTCACAAGGAGAGGCTGACGATGATGTCGCTGAAGGAAGCCCGATACGAGCTTGTCGAAGTCCCCGAGCCGATGGGGCCGGTATCGCAGCTCATCGACCGCCGGTTTGTACTCGACTACGCCTATGCGCAGGACGACTTCGGCGATTGGTACTTCGTAGACTCCCCGTTCGGTGGCCCGGTCGGACATCCTCTCGTGCTCGCGAACGAGCTGCTCTTCCTCTTCTACGACAAGTACGACGGCAACACCGCTCAGGGGCTGCATACGCACGAGCTTCTGCGATTCCGCTCGCCCGTCCGCGTCGGTGAGACGATCACAGTCGAGGGAGGCTACACCGACAAGTACGAGCGCCGGGGACAGGGCTACGTCACCCTCGAAGCGACGGCCCGCGGTGAGGACGGTCGCGTGCTGGTCGAACACGTGGGTCGCGAGATCATGCGCACGGTCGCAGGCGACGTCGTCGGCAAAAGCCGCTCGGCGAGCGGGGAGCGTCATCGCACGGTGCTGGGCACCGTCGACGATTCGGTCCCTGCGATCACCGTTGCCGCGCACGGACTTCCCGCGCGCGCTGCACTGCCGGGCCGCACAACGTCGTTCACTCAGGATCAGATGTCGGTCTTCTCCTGGGCGGGCCGCGGCTTCAGCAACGTCCACACGAGCGTCGAGAAGGCAGCTCTGTCCGGCCTCGACCGCACGATCGTCCAAGCACAGCAGCAGACCGGGCACATCGTGGCGAATCTTGTCGATGTGTTCGGCGCAGCGTGGTTCACCTCGGGTGAGCTCGACCTGCGCTTCATCTCGCCCGCATACGTCGGCGACGTCCTCACGACGAGCGGTGCTGTCGTCGGCGAGGACTCCGGCCGGCTCGAGGTCGAGGTGTGGGTCGACAAGTCGGACGGCACCCGCACCGCTGTCGGCTGGGGGTCCGCCCAGATTTCCGACGACCCCGCTCGTCCCACCACTCTGCTGTGACCCGCGCAGCAGGTATGACCGCCGAACGATCCCGTATGACGAAGGAGTCAGCATGACACAGCAGAACGCGGCCGCGGCGCCGCACGATCAGGCGCAGCGCACGAAGCTCGCGCGCCGGGCCGCCGTCGCGAGCCTCGTCGGCACCGCCGTCGAATGGTACGACTACTTCATCTTCGGCACTGCGTCGGCACTCGTCTTCGGCCGACTGTTTTTCCCGAGCGACGGCGACCCCATCTACGGCACACTCGCGGCCTTCGCCGTGTTCGGTGTCGGATTCTTCGCCCGTCCGCTCGGCGGAGTCGTCTTCGGTCACTTCGGCGACAAGTTCGGACGCAAGGCAGCCCTCATCACGACGCTGATGATGATGGGCATCGCCACCTTCCTGATCGGTCTTCTGCCGACGACCGACCAGATCGGCATCCTCGCCCCGATTCTGCTGGTGTTCCTGCGCCTCGTGCAGGGGTTCGGCGTCGGCGGTGAGTGGGGCGGTGCGGCACTCGTCGCGGTCGAGTACGCCCCCGAGGGTAAGCGCGGCGCCTACGGTAGCTTCCCGCAGATCGGCAACGCGATCGGTCTGGTGATGTCGACCACGATCTTCGCCCTCGTCTCGATGCTGCCCGACGAACAACTCTTGAGCTGGGGCTGGCGCGTTCCGTTCCTCTTGAGCATCGTGCTGATCGGTGTCGGACTCTTCATCCGCTTCAAGCTCACCGAGACCCCGACGTTCCAGGCGGCGCAGGAAGAGCTGGAGGCGAAGGCCGAAGCGGAGAAGCCGAAGGAGCGCATGCCCCTGGCAGAGCTGTTCCGCCGTTTCAAGAAGCCGCTCCTGCTCGCGATGGGGATGCGGTTCGGCGAGGCGGTCTTCGGCTACATCATCCTCACGATCGGCCTGACCTTCGCCACGAACTATACGAACATCGATGGAACCAACGTGCTGTGGGCCTCGACGATCGCGGCGGCGATCGCGATCTACACGTACTACTTCTTCGGCAAGCTCAGCGACAGGATCGGACGTCGTCCGGTGTTCATTCTCGGCTCCGTCGTCGGAGCGCTCGTGTCCTTCCCGTTCTTCTGGATCCTCGCCGCCGACAACATCGTCCTGATGTACATCGCGTACGCGATCGCCTATGCGATCGGCGTCGGGGCGGTGTACGGGGTCGAGCCGTCGTTCTTCTCCGAGCTGTTCGGCACGAAGGTCCGCTACACGGGAGTCTCGCTCGCAGCGCAGATCCCGTCGGTCCTCATCGGGCTGTGGCCGTTCGCGGCGACGGCGATCTTCGCCGCGACGGGCGGAGATCCGTGGCCCATCGCACTGATCACGGTCATCGCGCTGATCATCGGAGGCTTGTGCGCATATCTTGCTCCCGAGACCAACAAGGCCGACATGACCAAAGTGGGAGAGGAGAAGCCGTGACCAGCATCCACCGGGATCTGACCGACCCCGCACGCGCCTTCGAAGTGGACGACCTCGAAGCCGGCCTCAAAGAGCCCGAGTTCGAGAACCTCGAGATCCCCGAGAGGCTCGGCCCCGTGACGGTCCGTGTCGACGACCACAAGATCAAGCGCTTTGCCTTCACGCAGGATGACTACCACCCGTGGTACCTCGATGCGAGCCCGTTCGACGGATGCCGTATCGGCCACGCCGCGCTACTCGGCAACGACCTCGTGCAACTGTTCACGACGGTGTATGCCGCGAGCAAGGTCGTCGGACTGCACACCGAGGAGCAGCTGTGGTTCGACTCGCCGGCATTCCTCGACGAGGAGGTGACGCTCGAGGGCACGTACACCGAAGCCTACGAGCGTCGCGGACAGGGCTACGTCGTCATGGAGGCCACCGCGACTGGCGCCGATGGGCGAAGCATCCTGCGCCACCGCGGTGTCGAGATCTTGCGCACCCGGCCGGGCGATGTCGCGGGACGCGGTAGCGCGACCCCCGCTCAGCCCGAGGAGCGCGTGACGGGCACGGTGCCCGCGGACGCGCCTGCCTTCGATCCGGATGCGCCCGCTGCCGGTCAGGTTCTCGCCCCACTTGAGAAGACCTACACGACCGAGCAGGCCGCGGTGTTCTCTCGTATCGGCGAGTACGTCCGCAACATCCACAATGACCTCGACCTGGCTCGCGCGGGTGGCCTGCGCGTGCCGATCGTGCAGGGCCAGCAGCAGTTCGGCGCGCTCGCCGAGATGATGACCCGCGCGTTCGGCGCCGTCTTCTTCGAGGGCGGATGGCTGCGCATCAAGTTCCTGAAGACCGTCGACGTGCATGAGCCCATCGAAGCCAGCGGCGTCGTCACCGCGGTCGCCGACGGCCGCGTCGAACTGCAGGTGTGGGTGCGCAGGGCCGATGGAGCCCTGAGCGCCGCGGGGTGGGCGAGTGCGCCGCTTCCCGACCGATACCGGAGATGAGAGAGAAGACCATGACCGAGAAGATCACCGGCGGACAGCTGGTCGTGCAGATGCTCGAATCGCTGGGGGTGACGAAGGTGTTCGGCGTCGTGGGCGGGCAGACGCTCGCCATCACGGATGCCATCATCGACACGCCGTCGATCGAGTTCGTCCACACGCGGCACGAGAATGCGGCGGCCGTCATGGCCGACGCTTATGGACGCCTCACGGGTCGCCCCGCGGTGGCGATCTCGACGACCGGTCCCGGCGCGACCAACCTGCTGACCGGCGTCGGCGGGGCATTCCGCGACTCGAGCCCCGCGATCATCATCACCTGCAACAACAACGGCGAGAACATCCACAAGGATGACGCGCAGAACGCCGATCACGTCGAGATCTTCCGGCCCTTCGTGAAGTACGGCCGTCTCGTCGCCCACGCGTCGAGCATCAAGCAGGCGATGGAGGAGGCGTACATCAACGCCATGACGGGCAACCCCGGCCCCGTGCACCTCGACTTCGCGCGGGACACGATCGAGCTGCCTGTCGAGAACTCGCCGGCCGTTCCCGCCGTGCATCCCGCGCGCTCCTGGGTCGGCACGCGCCCCGTCGCCGCCGCCGATGAGATCGCGACCGTGGCGGCGCGCGTGCTCGCCGCCGAGAAGCCGGTCATCTGGGTCGGCAACGGCGGCAATCGGGGGCAGGCGTCGGAGGCCGTGCTCGCCCTGGCGGATGCGCTGAGCATTCCCGTCATCACGACGTTCAACGGCATGGGAGCCGTGCCGACGACGCATCCGCTGGTGTTCGGCGCGCTCAGTCGCATGGGCACGAACCTCACGACGCGAGTGATCGGGGACGCCGACCTCGTCCTTGCTCTCGGCAACAGCCTCAACGCCGTGTCGACGACGCGCTGGCGCCGCCAGCTGCCCGAGATCGTGCAGGTCGACATCGACCCGAGCATGATCGGGCGATACTATGCCGAGGTCACGACGGGCGTCGTGGGCGACCTCGCCGCTTTCGCGACCGACCTCATTGCGGCGACCGTCGACGAGGCGGCGGCAACTCGCGAGGGTCGCGCCGAATGGATCTCGGAGCTGCAGCAGGCAGAACGCGACTGGTGGGCGCTCTCGGACGATCTCGCACCCGAGAACTCGGACGTCGTCTCGCCTGCCGTCGTCGTGCGCGCTCTGCGCGACGTCACACCCCGCGATGCCGTTCTCATCCCCGACGCGGGCAACCCCGGCGTGTGGTCGTTCCTGTGGGAGATGGACGTGCCGTACCGCTACATCAAGCCCGTCGGATTCGGCAACATGGGCTTCGCCCTCCCGGCCGCGATCGCCTCCGTCGTCGACGATGCGTCCCGGCCCGTGCTCGCGCTGATCGGCGACGGATCTCTCGGGATGAGCCTCGGCGAACTCGAAACTCTCGCGCGCGTGGGCGGACCCGTCGTGATCGTCGTGCTAAACGACTCCAGCTACGGAAACATCCGTCAGGAGCAGGTGCTGCATTTCGACGGACGCACGATCGGCGTCGACTTCCACGAAGTCGACTTCGCGCAGGTCGCCCGGGGCATGGGCTTGGATGGAGTGCGGGTGACCGAGGTCGACAGCCTCGTGACCGCCGTGCGCGACGGCTTCGCATCGGGCAAACCGGTCGTGGTCGATGTCGTGCTCGATCGCGCGGCGAACGCGTGGACCTATCCCGCGTTCGTGCCGCACGGTTCCTGAGACGCGCGGAGAGCAAGGAGACACTGTGACGACGCAGCAACAGACGACGGAAGGGACCGCTCCCGGTCCCCTCACAGGGGTGAAGGTCCTCGACCTATCGCGCTTCATCGCGGGTCCGCTGTGCGCGCAGATCCTCGCCGACTTCGGAGCGGAGGTCGTGAAGATCGAGCGTCCCGCCGGTGAGGACTCGCGCCACCACGGCCCCTACTGGCAGGGCGAGAGCATTTACATGTTCCTGTACCACCGCAACAAACAGGCCGCGACGCTGGACACCCGGCATCCGCGTGCTTTGGAGATCCTCGAGGATCTCGTGCGCTGGGCTGATGTCGTGATCGAGAACTTCCGTCCCGGGACGATCGAGCAGATGGGCCTGGGTTACGAGCGGATGAAGGAGCTCAACCCCGACGTCATCCTCGTCTCGATCTCTGGCTTCGGCCAGACCGGCCCGGATTCCCGTCGAGCGCTGTTCGACGCGATCTCCCAGGCGTCTTCGGGGCTTATGAGCATGACGGGTGAGCCCGATGGCAAGCCGACGCTGTCGGGCACTTACATCGCGGACTACACGACGGGCTATCAAGGTGCGATCGGCGCTATGGCGGCACTCATGCACCGCGATCGCACCGGCGAGGGTCAGCTCGTCGACATCGCCAGCTTCGACACAATGTTCTCCGCGCTCGGAACGCGGCTCATCGCAGAACTCATGCTCGGCCTCGAGATGCCGCGCTCGGGCTCGCGCGACCTGCTGACTGCGCCCGTGAACGTGTACGAGGCCGCTGACGGACCGATCTACATCCAGGCGGGAACAGCCTCGCTCTTCCCGAAGCTCTGCGCCGTCATGGCGCGTGACGATCTCGCCGCCGACGAGCGGTTCGCGACGGTTGAGGGCCGGATGGCCCAGCAGGACATGCTCGAAGGCATCATCCAGGAGTGGGCCGCTGGTCTCGAACGCGACGACATCGCGGCTCGGTTGGACGAGGCCGGCGTGCCGTACGCGAAGGTCGCGAGTGTGCGCGAGGTGTCCCAGTCGCCGCAGATCGCTGCTCGCGGCATGATCGCCGAGGCGGAGCATCCTGTTCACGGCACGATCCGGATGCCGGCGAACCCGATCCACATGGAGAAGAGTCCTCCGACCGTACGCAAGGCGCCACCGAGTGTCGGCGAGGATAACGTTCACGTCTACCGCGATATCCTCGGCTTCGACGAGGGCGAGATCGCGAAGCTCAGGGAGGAGGGAGCGATCTGATGCAACGGGCTCCCATGTACCGAGTGATCTACGACGACATCGTCGGCCAGATCCGCTCGGGCGTGCTCGAACCCGCTGCACAGCTCCCGAGTGAGCATGAGCTCGCGAAGCAGTATGGCGTCAGCCGTATGACGGTGAGGCAGGCCCTCGACCTGCTCGGCGCTGACGAGCTCGTCATCCGCAAGCAGGGCAGCGGTACGTTCGTGCGCGAGCGCTCGCGTCGCGGTCGCCGACTCAATCGGCTGCGCTCCTTCTCGGACGAGCTCGCCGAATCGTCTCTGCATATCACCAGCGACGTCATCCGCGCCGAGCTCGCCGAGGCGCCCGACGACGTGGCGGCCGCGCTCGAGCTCGCGCCGGGCGACCTCGTGAATCGACTGACACGCGTGCGCAGTGTCGAAGGCAAGCCGGCGGCCCTCCAAGATGCGTGGATCCCCTATCCGGTGGCGCCCGGGCTCGTGCGCGCACCACTCCTCGAGGGGTCGCTCTACCGCACTCTGTCCGAACGCTACGGCGTCGAGCTGCGCTGGGCAGAGCAGTCGATGACGGCCTCGATGCTGGACGAGGCCGAAGCAGAGCTGCTCGGAGCCGCCACCGGCGGTGCCGTGCTCTTCGGCCTGCGTACGACCTACTCGGCCGCCGGCAGACCCGTCGAGTACACACGGGGCTGGACGCTGCCGGAGTTTCCTCTGCTTCTGCGGATCGATGCCGAGTGAGCGCGAACTCCGCCGTCGTCGCCGTCGACGTGGGCACATCGGCTGTGCGCGCCGCTCTTGTCGACGCTGATGCCGGCGTTGTCCGCTCCGTTCGCGTCGCGCGCGCCTCAAGCGTCGGAGGCGAGGTCTTCGACGCCCTCGCGCTGCTAGCCGAGGTGGAGCAGGCGCTCGCCGAGCTCGACGCGGTCGGCGGCGCTCACACTGTCGCCGCGCTGGCCATCTCGGCCCACATCGGCACGGTGCCCGTTGACGACTTGCTCGCACCGGTTGCCCCCGGCGGGGGCTGGGCGGACACGCGCGGTGTCACGCTGCTCGGCGGAGTGGCAAAGAACGAGCTGGAGGACCTGCTCGCCGCCGCCGGTCGTCCCACGGTGATGGGCGGCGCCCTTGCAGTCGCGCTGGATCTGAGAGCGAGTGGCCTCGCCTCGCGCGTGTCGTCGCTTCTCAGCCCGAAGGATTTCCTCGTCGCCCGTCTCACGGGTCGGCTCGTGACCGACACGATCAACGCCGCCTACACCCTGGCTAGCGACGTGCGTCGGCTCGAGTGGCAGGCGCGGGCGCTCGACTTGTTCGACGTGCCCGCGAATTGGTTCCCCCCGCAGGCGGCGTCCCAGGAGGTCGCGGCGACGCTGCTGCCCGACGCGGCCGCGCGCTGCCGACTGCCGGCGGGTTTGCCGGTCGTCGCGGGCGGTCCCGATGGGTCGGTCGGGATCGGATTCCTACTCGGCGCCACCCAGGGTGCGATCGCCGACGTCGCCGGCACAACGGACGTAGTCGGCCGGCTCGTGAGCGACGTCGAGGGTATCCCCGCGGGTGCAGTTGCGAACCCGGCACTCGTGCCCGGCCGCTGGACGGCCGGCGGCGCGACGGGGATGACCGGAGGTGCCGTCGCGAACTGGCGGCTGCTTGTGGGCGCGGTCTCCGACGCAGCACTTGCGGCGGTCGAGCCCGGTAGCCGCGGGCTTCGCGTCATCCCCACGATGTCGGGCGAGCGCTTCCCCCGTTGGCGGGCGGACACGCGTGGCGCCGTGCTCGGTCGCACGCCCGACCACGGAGCGCCCGAGCTGCTGCGCGCGACGCAGGAGGGGGCGACGTTCGTCGTAAGGGAAGGCGTCGATCTGCTCGACCCCGGGCGCGAGATGCCGTTGATCTTCGCGGGAGGCTCGGCGCGCTCGATGCACGTCGCCCATCTGCGGGCCGCTGCGCTCGGCCGCACCGTGCGGGTCGCGAGCGATCCCGACGTCACGCTGCTCGGTGCTGCGGGGCTTGCCCTTGTGGGCGTGGGGCTGGCGGGTGATCTCGACGACGCGCGCGAACGGCTTGGGGTGACGTTCCACGACGTGGAGCCCGACGCGATAAGCGTGGCGCGCTACGACGCGGTCTTCGCCGAGTGGCTGGACGCCCGGCGCGCGGCGACGTCACGATAAGTCGGCGTCACGGTGCAGAACCGCTTCGCGTAGTCGACCGGCGCCTGGCAGCGGCGTCAGCGTGCTCGCTCGCCGCGGTGGCCGACGCCCGCGCGGCGCAGGCCCGCGCCGATGGCGAGGCCGACGGCCGTCCAGACGACGGGGCCGAGCACCGACACGGTGAGGTAGAGGATCTGCGCCCACAGCGCCATCGTGCCGATGTTCGCGGCGAAGAAGACGGCCGCGGCGACGACGATGCCGATGAAGACGGCCGAGACGAAGAACCGCCACGGGGCCCACGAGCGGTAGCGCACGAGGGCGGCGACGAGCTCTTGGATGCCGCCGAAGAGGATCGCCGTGCCGAGGAACTGCATCGCATACGGCGGCGCGATGGCGCACGAGACGAGCGCCGCGAGCAGGTGCGTCGTGAGGGCGACCCAGGGGAGCCGCAACGATTCCTGCGCGATGATGCCGGGAAGGACATGCACGCCGAGCACGAGCCCGTACACCTGTGGCAGGGCCGCGAGCAGGGGGACGGTCACCCACCCGGCGATGCCGCCGAGCAAGCCCGTCGCGACGCCGATCGCGGCGCAGACGAGCAGCACACGCGTCGACAACAGCGAGGTTCGGGCCACGGTTCGATCGTAGTCCGGGTCACATCCGCCGACGACGGCGGGTGAGGCGCACAGCCGGCATGGGCGGCGCGGGGATGCGTTCGTCGCCGTGCCCGACGACATGGCCGAAGCGGTCGGAGCCTGACTCCCAGTCCTCACGCGCCTCGACGATCTCCTCGTGAGCTCGCCCGACGAAGTTCCACCACATGATGATCTCGTCTTCGAACGGCTCGCCGCCGAGCAGGAAGATCCGCGCGCCGGCATCCGTCGAGACGTCGATCTCTTCCCGGTGGACGCCGAGATAGAGCAGCTCGTCGGCCACCACGCGGGTCGTCTCGGCCTCGGTGTGCACCGTGACGTCGCCGTCGACGCCGACGATCGCGTGCTCCCATGCGGCATCCAGCGGCAGTCGCACATGCGCTCCGGCGGGCAGATCGATCTCGGCGCCGACGATCGGCGTGTGCATCGTGGCGGGCGATGTCGCGCCCGCGAAGGCTCCGACGACGACGGATGCCGCACCCCCGGGTGTGCCGGCCGTCAGGGGCGCGAGCTCGACGCTCGGGAGGTCGACGTGGCGCTCGAATCCGGGCGGCCCGTGGCGCCTGCTCTCGGGCAGCGCGACCCACAGCTGCAACGCGTCGAGCGGGACGGGACCGTCGCCGACCGAGTACTCGGAGTGCGAGATCCCCGCGCCGCTGGTCATGATGTTCAGTTCGCCGCGACCGATCTCGATGTCGCTGCCGACCGAGTCGCGGTGGCGCACTTCGCCGATGAGCGGCCAGGTGACCGTCTGCAGTCCGATGTGCGGGTGCGGCTCGAGCCGCATCTTCACGCTCTCCTGACCGAACCGGTCGAGGAAGCACCACGCCCCCACCATGGGCAGGTCGCGGTGCGGCAGCAGCCGACGCACGCTCATCGCCCGCACGCCGCCGAGCGGCACCTCCCGCGAATCGATCCGGACGACGCGCGGACCGTCGCAGTCCGCCGCCGCGGCGAGCTGCGGCGGCTCGTCGCGCAGCAGTCCCGCCTCGTCGTGGCGCGTCACGTCGTCAGGTCCCGTCGGGCCACGCGACGGTGAGCCCGCCGATCTCGTTCGCGCGGACGTACTTGGCCACGGCCGGGCACACCGGCACGACGGTGTCGCCGCGCGCGGCGCTGTCGGTCATCGCCTCGCCGATCAGCACGCCGGCCAGGCCCTTTCCGCGGAAGGCGGGGTCGACCTCGGTGTGCGGGAACACGACGCGCCCGCGTGAATCCGTGCGGAACTCGGTGAAGCCGGCGAGCACGTCGCCGACGTGCACTTCGTATCTGCTCTGCGCGTCGTCGCGGGTCACGGTCGGCTCGTGGGTCAGGTCGGGCTGGTCGGTCATGCCGGTCCTCTCGTCGGGGAGCGCGTGATCCCAACGTAGGCGGCCGTGGGGTGTTTGGCGAGCCTCAGCACCCGAACGCGGCACGAGGCGGGCCCACCGTCCGCGGCGCGTCGGGCAGACTCGACGGGTGAGCCTTCTTCCCCCGCCGGTCGGCACAGATCCGGATGCCGTGTACGACATGTTCGTCGAATGGGCGACCGACCGCGGGCTGACGCTCTATCCGGCGCAGGACGAAGCCGTCATGGAACTCGTCTCGGGCGCGAACGTCGTGCTGTCGACGCCCACCGGAACGGGCAAGTCGCTCGTCGCGGTGGCCGCCCACGCGGCATCCCTCGCCCGTGGCGGTCGCACGTACTACACGGCACCCATCAAGGCCCTCGTGAGCGAGAAGTTCTTCGCCCTCGTCGAGATCTTCGGCGCGACGAACGTGGGCATGGTGACCGGCGACTCGTCGGTGAACCCCGACGCGCCGATCGTGTGCTGCACGGCCGAGATCCTCGCCAACATCGCGCTGCGTCGAGGGCGCGATGCCGAGATCGACCAGGTCGTGATGGACGAGTTCCATTACTACGGCGACCCCGAGCGAGGATCGGCGTGGCAGGTGCCGCTGCTGATCCTCGAGCGCGCGCAGTTCCTGCTGATGTCGGCCACGCTCGGCGACGTCACGCCGATCGCCGACGACCTCACCCGTCGCACCGGCCGCCCGACGGCGCTCGTGACGGGCGTCGAGCGTCCCGTGCCGCTGCACTTCTCGTACTCGCGCGAACCTGTGCCCGAGGTCGTGCAGAACCTGCTCGACGAACGCGAGACGCCCGTCTACATCGTGCACTTCTCGCAGGCGGCGGCGCTCGAACGCGCGCAGGCCCTGGTCAACACCAAGATCGCTTCGCGCGAGCAGCGCGACGCGATCGCTGAGGCGCTCGGTGCGTTCCGGTTCAACACGGGCTTCGGCAAGACGCTCTCGCGCCTCGTGCGGGCGGGGATCGGCGTGCATCACGCGGGCATGCTGCCCCGTTATCGCCGGCTCGTCGAGACTCTCGCGCAGCAGGGACTGCTCAAGGTCATCTGCGGCACGGACACCCTCGGTGTGGGCATCAACGTGCCGATCCGCACCGTCATCGTGACGGCGCTGACGAAGTTCGACGGACAGCGGATGCGGCAGCTCTCGGCCCGGGAGTTCCACCAGATCGCTGGGCGCGCGGGCCGGGCGGGCTTCGACACGCACGGCAACGTCATCGTCATGGCGCCGGAGTGGGAGATCGAGAACGCCGCGGCGCTGCGCAAGGCCGGCGACGACGCCGCCAAGCGCAAGAAGATCGTGCGCAAGAAGGCGCCGATGGGCACCGTCAACTGGGGTGAGGGCTCGTTCGACCGGCTCGTCGCGGCCTCGCCCGAGCCCCTCGTGCCGCACCTGCAGCTGACGGCTGCGATGCTCATCAACGTCATCGCGCGCGGAGGCGACGTGTTCGGCAACGTGCGCTCGCTCGTCTTCGACAACCACGAGCCCCGCGCGCGCCAGTACGCCCTCGCGCGCCGCGCGCTCGCGATCTTCCGCACGCTCGTGACGGCGGGCGTCGTGCAGGCGGGGCCTTCCGGTATCGCCCTCACGGTCGATCTGCAGCCCAACTTCGCGCTCAACCAGCCGCTGTCGCCGTTTGCGCTCGCCGCGATCGGGCTGCTGTCGCCCGACGACGACCGTCCGGTGGGCGGTGCGGGTGCAGCATCCGCCGTCAACCTCGGAGAGTCGCGCGAAGTTCGCAGCGACGCGGACGAATCCTCCGAGGCACGCGCGGATCTCCGAACCTCGTCGAGCCCATCCGGCGTGGGCACGGGCCACTACGCGCTCGACGTGCTGAGCGTCATCGAGTCGACCCTCGACGATCCGCGCGCGATCCTGTCGCAGCAGGAGCACCGCGCCCGCGGCGAGGCGATCGGCGCGATGAAGCGCGACGGCATCGAGTACGACGAGCGGATGGCGCTGGTCGAGCAGATCACCTATCCCAAGCCGCTCGCCGACCTGCTCACGCAGGCGTTCGAGACGTTCGCCTCGTCGCAGCCGTGGGTCCTCGATTTCGAGCTGTCGCCGAAGTCGGTCGTGCGCGACATGTACGAGCAGGCGCTGTCGTTCGGCGAGTTCGTCTCGCTCTACGACCTGACGCGCAGCGAAGGCCTCGTGCTGCGCTACCTGTCGGATGCGTACCGGGCCGTGCGGCAGACGGTGCCGGCCGAGGCGCGCACCGACGATCTCGACGACCTCGTCGAGTGGCTCGGCGAGCTCGTGCGCCAGGTCGACTCGTCGCTCGTCGACGAGTGGGCCGCGCTCGTCGATCCGGTCGCGGCGGGCGAGGCGCCCGTTCTTCCGCCCGCGCCCCCGTCGATCCTGACCAACCGCCGGGCGTTCACGGTGCTCGTGCGTAACGAACTCTTCCGGCGTGTGCAGCTGGCCGCGCTGCAGCGCGACGACGCCCTCGTCGAACTCGATCCCGACGTCGACTGGCCCGCCGTGCTCGATGCGTACTACGAGGAGCACGACGAGATCCTCACGGGCGGTCCCGCGCGCTCGCCGCGGCTGTGCGCGATCGACGAGACCTCCGCCGAGGGTCGCTGGCTCGTCGAGCAGACGATCGACGATCCCGCCGGGAACCACGACTGGAGGATCCGCGCCGAGGTCGACCTGGCAGCATCCGTCGAAGCGGGCGCCGCCGTCGTGCGGGTCACCGAGGCGGTGCGGCTGTAGCGACCCCCTGTGCGAAAGGGGGGTGCCGCGAGCGCGTCGCGCGCAATACCGTAACGGCATGGCCGCATACTTCGGGTTCCTGAGGGCCATCAATCTCGGCCCCACGCGCAAGTTCTCCAAAGCCGACATCAGCCGGGTCGTCACGGATGCCGGTTTCGACGACGCCGAGACCCACATCAACACCGGAAACGTGCGGTTCACGACGTCGATGCGCTCGCTCGCGCGCATCGAGCAGACCCTCGAGCGGGCCTTTCTCGCCGATCGCGGATTCGAGGTGCCCACGATCGCGTTCCGGCCGACCGAGTTCGCCGGCATCGCGACGGATGCCGCCGAGCTGGCCGCCGCCCACCCGCGCGCGATCCGCCACTACGTCTCGCTGATGAGGTCTGCGCCGCAGCCGGCGGTGGCGGCCGACATCGAGGCGACGTCGACGGAGGCGGGGAGCGTCTACGTGCGTGGGCGTGCCGTGCACGCGCTGCTCGTGCCGGGCTACGAAGACGCCGACGTGCCGGCGCTGCGCGCCGCGAAGCTGCTGGGCGTCAGCACGACCCGCAACGCCACCGTCGTCGCGGCCATCGCGGCGAAGTGGTGCTGAGTCCCCTTCCACAGGCGGGGCCGGGCGTCGGCGGCCATGGCTACGCTGGAAGGATGTCCCGCGAAGCCGAGCCCGCCGCGTCGTTCGCGACGGCGGACGCGGCCACCGATCCCTACGCCGACCTCGCGTGGGATCCCGACGAGTTCGCCCCGCCGCCCGACGGCGACGAACCCCCGTACGGGCTCGACGTGCCCTTCGCCGACCCCTTCGCCGGCACGTCGCGGCGGGATTTCACGGGCACCGACCCCGGGGTCGTCCTCAAGGAGGTCTTCGGCTACGACGCGTTCCGCGGCGACCAGGGCGGGATCGTCGAGCACGTCGTCGGGGGAGGCGACGCCGTCGTGCTGATGCCCACGGGCGCCGGCAAGAGCATCACCTACCAGGTGCCCGCGCTGGTGCGGCCGGGCACGGGGCTCGTCGTGAGTCCCCTCATCGCGCTCATGCACGACCAGGTCGACGCGCTCGTGGCCAACGGCGTGCGCGCGGCCTATCTCAATTCGACGCAGGCGCCGGCCGAGCGTGCGGCGGTCGAGCGGGCGTATCTCGCGGGCGAGCTCGACCTGCTCTACGTCGCGCCCGAGCGCCTGTCGGGGCCGGCCACGACGAAGCTGCTGCAGCGCGGGCGACTGAGCGTGATCGCGATCGACGAGGCGCACTGCGTGTCGCAGTGGGGGCACGACTTCCGGCCCGATTACCTCGCGCTGGGCGACCTCCACGAGCGATTCCCCGGTGTGCCGCGCATGGCGCTGACGGCGACGGCCACCCGCGAGACGCACCGCGAGCTGACGCAGCGACTGCACCTGCCCGAGGCACAGCACTTCGTCGCGAGCTTCGACCGCCCCAACATCCAGTACCGGATCGAGGCCAAGGTCGACCCGCGGCGTCAGCTGGTCGCCTTCATCCGGTCTCTCGGCGCGGGCGCCGACGAGTCGCAGCCGGCGGGCATCGTCTATGCCCTGAGCCGCAAGTCGGTCGAGCAGATGGCTGAGTTCCTGCAGACGCAGGGCATCGACGCGCTGCCCTACCACGCGGGGCTGCCGGCCGAGGTGCGCGCGGCGAACCAGTCCCGCTTCCTGCGCGACGACGGCGTCGTCATGGTCGCGACGATCGCCTTCGGCATGGGGATCGACAAGCCCGACGTCCGGTTCGTCGCGCACATCGACCTGCCGAAGTCGGTCGAGGGGTACTACCAGGAGACGGGCCGCGCGGGCCGTGATGGAGCGGCATCCATCGTCTGGATGGCCTACGGGCTCGGCGATGTCGTGCAGCAGCGGCGCCTCATCGATCAGAGCCCCGGCGATCGTGCGTTCAAGATGCGGCTCGGTCAGCACCTCGACGCGATGCTCGCGCTGTGCGAGACGGTCGGATGCCGCCGGCAGAATCTTCTCGGATACTTCGGTGAAGACTCCGCTCCGTGCGGCAACTGCGACACGTGCCTCGAAGCGCCCGACACGTGGGACGGACTCATCCCCGCCCAGAAGCTGCTGTCGACGATCGTGCGGCTGCAGCGCGAGCGCGGTCAGGCCTACGGCGCCGGGCATCTGATCGACATCCTGCGCGGCGCATCGACCGATCGCATCCGCCAGCAGGGGCACGACGCCCTGTCGACCTACGGCCTGGGCGCCGACCTGTCAGACCAGGACTGGCGCAGCGTCGTCCGCCAGCTGCTCGCACGCGGCATCCTCGTGGCTCGCGGCGAGTACGGCACGCTCGCGCTCGGTGAGCCCGCGTCGGGCGTGCTGCGCGGCGAGGCGCCCGTGCCGCTGCGTCGCGATGTGCTCGGTCGCGGCGCCGCACCCGCGCGGCTGCGCAAGAGCTCGGCGCCCGTCGACGTCGCCGAAGGCGACCGCGACCTGTTCGAGGCGCTGCGTGCCTGGCGTGCGGGCGTATCGAAGGAGCTCGGGGTTCCGGCCTACATCGTGTTCGGCGACGCGACCCTGCGCGCGCTCGCCGAGCGTCGTCCCGCTGCGCTCGCCGACCTCGACGGCATCACCGGCATCGGCGCGAAGAAGCGCGAGGCCTACGGCGACGCCGTGCTCGCCGTCGTCGCCGGCGCCTGACGCCGGCCGCGTCGCGCTCGCTGCACGCGTCGCGCTTGCCGCGCGCGTCGCCCTCCGCGCGCGCCGGCGGCCGCGGCGCGCGCCCGGGTCCCACCATGACCGCGAGACTGCAACGGCACGCCGAGAACGTGGGTTTCACCCGCAGTCTCGGCC
>NZ_JBHJZS010000031.1:0-36432 GCF_042271185.1 Microbacterium sp. NPDC055910 | reverse complement strand
CCGTCTCGGTCTTCCGATCACTCGGCGAGAACGCCGCGCGGTCCCTGCGGAAGGGGCAGCGCGTCCTCGTGTCGGGAAGGCCGAGCACATGGCTTCTGACATCCCCGCGCGCCGCGTCGGTGCATCCGGTCTCCTCGTTTCGTCCGTCGGTCTCGGCTGCAACAACTTCGGTCGCGAGGGCGCGAAGACTGAGACGCTCGAGGGAACGCGCGCCGTTCTGGATGCCGCGATCGCCAGCGGCGTCACGTTCCTCGACACCGCCGACATGTATGGCCGCGAGCCGGGACTGTCCGAGAGCCTCATGGGCGAGGCGCTGCAGGGGCGCCGCGACGACGTCGTGCTGGCGACGAAGTTCGGGCACCACGGTCGAGACATGGGGTATCCGGTGTCGGGCGCGAAGGCATCGCGGGCGTACATCCGCCGCGCCGTCGAGGGGTCGCTGACGCGCCTCAGGACCGACTGGATCGACCTCTATCAGCTGCACACCCCCGACCCGGCGACGCCGATCGAAGAGACCCTCGATGCGCTCGGCGACCTCGTCCGAGAGGGCAAGATCCGCTACATCGGCCACTCGAACCTCTCAGGCTGGCAGATCGCCGAGGCACACTACGTCGCCGCCGAGCGCGCCGGCATCCCTTTCGTATCCGCGCAGAATCACTACAGCCTGCTGGCACGCGCGGCCGAGCGCGACGTGCTGCCCGCAGTCGACCGGTTCGGGCTCGGGTTCCTTCCGTACTTCCCGCTGCACAACGGACTGCTCACCGGCAAGTTCTCGCGGGAGCACGCACCCGCCGACACGCGCATCATGCGGCAGCGCGAACACGTCTGGCGGGATGCACCGTGGGACACCCTCGAGGCCTATCAGGCGTTCTGCGACGAACGCGGCATCACGATGCTGCAGGCGACGTTCGGCTGGTTTCTCGCGCGTCCGGGGCTCGCGAGCGTCATCGCGGGTGCGACGAGCCCCGAGCAGGTCGAGTCCAACGCGGCCGCCGCGACGGCCTGGAGCCCGACCGCCGACGACATCGCGGCGATCGATGCACTGTTCCCGCTGCCCGAGGACCCCGGCGCCCAGGTCTGAATCGACCGGGACGTCAGAGCGACAGCGCGGCATCCCGAGTCGGTTCGACGGGCGCGAAGCACGTTGCGGATCGACCGGCGCCGCTGGCGCTGCCTGCGAACCCACTAGGATGTGAGCACGCCGGTCCGGCCGCTCCGGCGGACCAGGCGACCGGTTCACGGGGAGGACGGCGAGTGCCCGACACAACGACGCAATCCTGCGCCGTCACGGTCCCCGGTGGTCGAATCGACCTGTCCTGGGCGGCGATCACGCATCGCGGCCGTCGTCGCGAGATCAATCAGGACGCCCTGCTCACCCGCTTCCCGCTCTTCATCGTCGCCGACGGCATGGGCGGGCACATCGGCGGTGAGATCGCCAGCGCGAGCGCCGTCGACCGCCTCGGCGCGCTCGGTGACGCGGTCACCCCCCGGTCGATCGAGAAGGCCCTCGCCCGCGCCGTGAAGGACATATCGGCACACCCCGAGGCGACCGACGAAGGCACGGGTACGACCGTGACGGGCGTCTACCTCGACGTGTCCGGCGTCGCCCCGCACTGGGTCACCCTGAACATCGGCGATTCGCGCGTCTACCTGCTGCGCGACGGCACGATCGCGCAGATCACGACGGACCACTCGGTCGTGCAGGAGCTCATCGCGGCGGGCAGGCTGAGCCCCGAAGAAGCCGAGAACCACCCGTACGGCAACGTCATCACCCGTGCCGTCGGTCCGAGCGACGGCGTGACTCCCGACTACGTGCGACTCGAGGTGGCCGACGGGGACCGATTCGTCATCTGCTCCGACGGCCTGACGAAAGAGCTCACCGACTACGGGATCCAGCACTTCCTCGGCGAGAACGCCGATCCCGCGGATGCTGCGCAGGCGATGCTCGACGCGGCGCTCGAGAACGGCGGGCGCGACAACATCACGATCATCGTGCTCGACGTCGCGCGAACGAGTACCGACTGACCCGGTTCCTCCACAGCGGGGATCGGGCGCGGAGTTCTCCACATCCGGTCGGCCTGGGATGCCGCACGTCGGCGAAGGGCGTGGAATGGGCGGGTGACGACCGCCACCGCACCCCGCCGAGCCTTCATCGACGAACTCGACGACGCCGAGCCGCTGATCCTGCCTGACGCATGGACACCACCTGCCCGTCCGCCGCTGCCGCTCATCGCATCGACCGTGCCGGTCATCGGCGCTGTCGTGCTCTGGCTCGTGACCGGATCGCTCTTCGCGCTTCTGCTGGCCGGGCTCGGACCGCTCATCGCCGTGGCGAGTGTCGTCGACGGGCGGCGTGGGGCGCGGCGCGAGAAGAAGAGGGCCGCTGAGGCGGCCGCTGTCGCTCGCGATCGAGTCACCCGGTCGATCGAGCGCCGGCAGGACGGCGAGCGTCGGCACCGATGGGCGCGGCATCCCGACGTCGCGGGGTTCGCGGCGCGCGACGGCGACGTGTGGCGCGAGCTGTCGGACCGATCCGGCGCGCTCGTCGTCGGCACGGGCGACGTGGCCAGCGGCCTCAGCGTGAGCGGCGGAGCGGGCGATGCGCAGGCCACGACCCTGCGCGCGCGGGCGGCGCGCCTGCCCGGAGCGCCCGTGCTCGTGGCGGCCGACGACGGCCTCGCCATCACGGGCGGTCCGGCCCTCGTCGCGGCCGTCCATCGAGCTCTCGTGCTGCAGCTGTGTCTCGCCACGGCGCCCGGGATACTGCGGATCGTGGGTCCGATCCCGGCCGACCTCGCGTGGGTGCGCGAGCTGCCGCACTGCCACGCGACGACGGGACGAACCCTCGCCGTGACGGCGGAGCCGCTGTCGCCCAGTGCCGACGTGACGATCGCCGTCATCGCGCCGGGCGCCGATCCGCCTCCCGGCTGTCGCGCGCGCCTGTCGGTGTCGTCACTCGATCGCGCGCTCCTCGATGACGGAACAGGCGTGCGGGACGTCGCGGTCGAAGCGGTCGGCATCGAGCAGGCGACCGCGATCGCGACGGAGCTGGCCGACCGCGCCGCGCGGACCCTCGGCCTCACGTCCCACCGTGACGAGCCCGTACGTTTCGCCGATGTCGCACCGGGTCCCTCCGCTGCGGGGCGGAGCGCGCTCGACGCGGTCGTCGGTGTCGCAGGGCGGCAGCCGTTCGCGATCGATCTCGTCGCGGACGGTCCGCATGCCGTCGTGGCGGGTGTCACGGGATCGGGCAAGAGCGAGCTGCTCATCACGTGGGTGCTGGCACTGGCCGCAGGCCGCTCGACGCGCGACGTGAGCTTTCTGCTGGCCGACTTCAAGGGCGGCACGGCATTCGACGCGCTGCGGGGTCTCCCGCACGTCACGGGCGTCATCACCGACCTCGACGGGTCGGGTGCCCGCCGGGCGATCGAGAGCCTGCGCGCCGAGATCCGGTGGCGGGAGGCCGAACTCGCGCGGTGCGGTGCCCGTGACATCCTCGACGAGCGCGTCGAGCTGCCGCGACTCGTCGTGGTCGTCGACGAGTTCGCGGCACTGCTCGCGGAGCATCCCGAACTCCACGCCGTCTTCGGCGACATCGCCGCGCGCGGACGAGCACTCGGACTGCATCTCATCCTCGGCACGCAGCGGGCGGCCGGTGTCATCCGCGACAGCCTGCTGGCGAACTGTCCGCTGCGTCTCAGCCTGCGGGTGACGGATGCCGCCGACAGTCGTGCGCTGATCGGCACCGACGAGGCGGCGGTGCTCCCCGGTGGCGTCGCCTCGCGCGGTCTCGCACTGATCCGGCGGGCAGCCGACGCGAGCCCGCACCGCGTCCGCATCGCGCTGACGTGCGCGGCCGACATCTCAGCCGTGGCCGGACGCGCCACAGGTCCGGCACCGCGCCGCCCCTGGCTGCCGGACCTGCCCGAATCCATCTCGCTCGCGGACGCGAGGGTCATGGCCGGCGACCGCGAAGAGTCTCAGCTGCTCATCGGCATCGCGGATGAGCCGGAACGCCAGCGGCAGCGCGCGGTCGGACTCCGTCTCGTCGATCGTGGATTGCTCGTCGTCGGCGGACCTGGCTCGGGAAAGACGACGGTGCTCGACACGATCGCGGAGCAGGCTCGAGTCGTGCGTCGCGTGGCCGGCGACGGCGAGTCCACGTGGGACTCCGTCGCCGCACTCATCGACGACCCGCCGCCGCACGGCGCCGTCATCATCGTCGACGATCTCGACACCGTGCCCGCCCGTCTCTCGCCGGACCACGCGCAGGTCGTGCTGGAACGCCTCGAGCTGCTGTTCCGCGGCGCAGGGGCGACGGGAAACCTCATCGTCGCGACGACCCAGCGCCTCACGGGCGCCGCGGCGCGGCTCGGCGAGATTCTGCCGCGGCGCCTCGTCCTGGCGACGGCATCGCGTGCCGAGCACCTCGCGGCGGGCGGGGACCCCGCGCATCACACGGTCGACGCGCCGCCCGGGCGAGGACGGCTCGGCGCTCTCGCCGTACAGGTCGCCGTGCCGGACGGCGTCCAGGTCACGGCAGCCGCCCCCGCGGTGCCCGCCCCGCCGTGGACGCCGCACGCGTCCCTGACGGGGTTCGTGACGCGGCGTCGTGCCGCGGCGCGGCCCGCGTTCGACGTGTGGTCGGACAGCGGCATCCGCTCGCTCTCGCTCGATGAATACGCTGCCGACCCGTCCGTGACCGCGTACGGGCCCGTCGTGCTCATGGGCGATCCCGACGAATGGCAGCGCGAGTGGCGGCTGCTCGCGCGCGTGCGCGCCGATCACGACCTCGTCATCGACACGTCGTGCGCCGCCGAGTATCGCGCGCTGAGCGGAAGCCGCGACCTGCCGCCGTACGCGCTGCCCGGTGCCGGCCGCGCGTGGCTGCTGTCGCAGGGCGGCGAAGCCGTGCGGATCGTCCTTCCCGGACCCGGACCCGGACCCGGACCCGGACCCGGACCCGGACCCGGACCCGGCGTCCGGTGAGCGCACGCGCAGTGGGTCCGGACGGCTCGAGGACCGCAGGCGCGCTCCGTACGCCTGTGCGATGACGTCGATCGCACCGCTCTGCGCGCCGATGCGGCTCGCGCCGTGGAACGCCTACCTCTCCGACGCCTCGATCCTCGACAACGCGATCACCGTGGTCAGACCAGTGCGTCGGCGAGAGGCGCGAGATCGAGCGAGTGGGCGTTCGCGACGCCGGCGTTGACCACGCTGCCGCCGACCGTGTTGAGCCCGCCCGCGAGCGCAGCATCCGCGCGGAGCGCATCGCGCCAGCCGTGCCGCGCGATCTGCCGGATGTACGGCAGGGTCGCGTTCGTGAGGGCTGACGTCGACGTGTTCGGCACGGCGCCGGGCATATTCGCGACGCAGTAGAAGACGCTGCCGTGCACAGGGAACGTCGGGTCGGCGTGCGTGGTCGGACGGGTGTCGGCGAAGCAGCCGCCCTGGTCGACGGCGATGTCCACGAGCACCGAACCGGGGCGCATCCGCGCCACCATGTCGTTCGTGACGAGCTTGGGCGCCTTCGCCCCCGGAATGAGCACCGACCCGATGACCAGATCCGATCCGACGACCGCGCGGTCCAGATCGAAGGGATTGGATGCCGCGGTCTTGACGCGACCCTGGAAGTGATCATCGAGGTAGCGCAGGCGCTGAACGTTCGTGTCGAAGATCGTGACGTCGGCGCCCATGCCCACGGCGATGACGGCGGCGTTGGCTCCGGCGACGCCGCCGCCGATGACGGTGACGGCGGCGGGGCGGGTGCCCGGCACTCCCGACATGAGCAGCCCCAACCCGCCGGCCGAGCGCATGAGGGTGGCCGCGCCGACCGTCGGCGCGAGCCGACCGGCGACCTCGCTCATCGGCGCGAGCAGGGGTAGTCCGCCGCCCGGGAGCTGCACGGTCTCGTAGGCGATCGCCGTCACGCCGTCGGCGACGAGGCGCTCGGTGAGCGGCCGATCCGCCGCCAGATGGAGGTAGGTGAAGAGCACGAGGTCGTCGCGGAAGTAGCCGTACTCGCTCGCGATGGGCTCCTTGACCTTGAGGAGCAGCTCGGCGCGCGCCCAGACCTCGGCGGCATCGTCGAGCATCGTGGCACCGGCAGCCTCGTACTCGGTGTCGGGCATCGACGAGCCGACCCCGGCGCCGCGCTGCACGAACACCTCGTGGCCCGCGGCGACCAGGTCGTGGACGCCCGCGGGCGTCATCGCAACGCGGTACTCGTTGTTCTTGATCTCGGTGGGGATGCTGATGCGCATCGTGTATTCCTCTCCGCTCCGCCGTTGGAGCGCTCGATGCTCTGGGTGAGAGCGGTCAGACCGAGGGGCGGATGGCCCCGACGGTGGTACCGCCGCCGTGCACGGCGAGCGGAAGCTTGGACATGGTGTCGGCGACATCCTGCGCCGACAGCGAGCCGGCACGCTCGAGCAGCCGCAGCGCGACCGCGGTGCCGGCGCGACCCGAGCCGTCGAGCACCTTGACGACCGTCGTCGTGCCGTCGGGAGCGACCATCGCCATGACACCCTCCGCGCCGCTCTTGGCGAAGACGCCGAGCTGCTCGATGGCCACGGTGTCGGGACGCCCGGGACCATCGATCGTCCACGGGTGCGCGCGCACCGCCTGCACGAGCGCCCCGGCGCTGCGGTGCAGCGCGAACGGCGATGTCGTCGACGCCGTTCCGATGCGGTGCAGCGCGCGCGCGAATCCGAAGACGGTGAGAGCGTAGATCGGCGCCCCGCAGCCGTCGACGGCGCTCGCCGCGATCTTCTCACCGGTCAGGCGTTCGATCACTTCGCGGATATGCATCTGAACGGGATGATTGAGATCGAGGTACGAGGCAGGGTCCCAGCCGTTCGCCACGCTCGCGGCGAGCATTGCCGCGTGCTTGCCCGAACAGCTCATGCGCACGGATGCCGGCTGGCCGAGGTCGCGCACCAGGCTGTTGCGCGTGGCGGGGTCGATCGGCCACGCGGGCGGGCAGCCGAGGTCGTCTTCACCGAGCCCCACGGCCGAGAGCATGTCACGCACGACGTCGACGTGACGGTCCGTGCCGGAGTGGCTCGCCGTCGCGAGCCCGAGCTGTTCGCCCTCGAGCGTGGCCCCCGCGGTGAGGCACGCGAGCGCCTGCAGGGGCTTGAGGCTGGAGCGGGGGAGGAACAGCGCCGAGACGTCGCCGAACTTGTCGACGACGGTGCCGTCGGGGGCCAGCGTGATGGCGACCCCGGCGTGCCGGGACTCGACGAAGCCGCTGCGTTCGACGACGGCGAGCTCGACGGCTCCCGTCAGGGGAAAGGTCTGCGGCATCCGAAAATCCTATCGCCGCGAGGAGGGCGAGCGCGTGCCAGACTGTGTCGCATGTGGGGCGAGCATCGATACTCCGTGCGAAGCACGTGGACGGGCGACCGTGGAACGGGCACGTCGGGATATCGGGATTACGACCGCAGCGTCACCCTCGAGATCGACGGGAAGCCCCCGCTGCTCGCGTCGGCGGACAAGCCCTTTCGCGGAGACCCGTCGCGCTGGAACCCCGAGGACCTGCTGCTGTCCGCACTGAGCGAATGTCACCTGCTGTCCTATCTGCACGCGTGCGTTCAGGCCGGAGTCGTCGTCGTCGCGTACGAGGACGACGCGACGGGCGTCATGGTGCAGGACGGCCGCGGCGGGGGAGCGTTCCGCGAGGTTGTGCTGCGTCCGCGCGTCACGGTTGCGGACGCATCGATGACGGATGCTGCGACAGCGGCCCACGCGCAAGCGGCGGAGTGGTGCTTCATCGCGAACTCCGTGAACTTCCCCGTGCGTCACGAGCCGACGATCGAGGTCGTCAGCGACGCTCGTGCGGAAGGACCTGCTTGATCCGCTCGATCGGGTTCTGCGCGGGCATCTCGTTGTAGGCGTTCGCGAGCTCCTGGCCCGACAGCGCGTGGATCGCCGCCATGATCTCGTCGGTCGCGACACGACGCGCGCGGCCCGACGTCGCGGGGCCCGCGTGCGAGAGATCGAGCGGTTCGCCGAACTTGACGGTCACGCGGTGCTTGAGTGACGGCGCCGAGGCGCCGACGGGCATCACCTTGTCGGTGCCGATCAGGCCGACGGGAACGACCGGAGCGCCCGTCTGCAGGGCGAGGAAGGCGACACCCGTGCGGCCCTTGTACAGGCGTCCGTCGAGCGACCGTGTGCCCTCGGGATAGAGCGCGACGGCGCGACCGTCCTCCAGCAGCTGCCGCTGCTGATCGAGGGCATCGAGTGCGGCCTGTCCGGCACCGCGCTGCACGGGAATCGCGCCGATCGCCGTGAAGAACGTGCGCGAGACCCACCCTTTGACGCCCGTGCCGTCGAAGTAGCTCGACTTGGCGAGGAAGTGCACGGGACGGGGAGCGGCGACCGGGATCGCGATCGAGTCGATGAACGACAGATGATTGCTCGCGAAGATGACCGGGCCCGTGCGGGGCACATTCTCTTTGCCGATGACCCGCGGGCGGTACATGACGCGCGCGAGGGGAGTGAGGACCATGCGTCCGAGCGCGTACGTCGCGCCCATGCGACGCGCCGGCTCACCGGCAGCGCTGTCGGCGGGCTCAGGTACGTCGGCAGAAGTCACCGGACGAGGCTACTCCCGGCCGCATGCCGGGCTGGGCATGTCCTTCACAGCCGGGGCAAAGGAAGAATGCGGAAAGATGGGACCTCCCGCCTATCGAACACGAGGTTCCTCCGTGCGCATCCGCTCCCTCGCCGCTCTTTCCGTCTCCGCCGTCGCGCTGCTCGCCCTCGCGGGCTGTGGCTCGGCCGATCCCGAAGCCACGCCGACGTCGTCCGCGGATGCGGGCGGTGACCTGTGCTCGGTGGCACAGCCCTCCGGACCGATCGTCGAATCGCTCGAGGTGGGTGGTGAGGTCGGCGAGTCCGCGACGCTCGAGTTCGATGCGCCGCTGACCGTCGAGACCGCCGAGCGCCTCGTGCTCACGGAGGGCGACGGTGACCCGCTCTCGGACGGCGACCTCGTGACCTACGCTCTGACCGTCTTCGACGCGTCGACCGGTGAAGAGACCGGAACCGAGGGCTACGGCGAAGACCTGCTGCCCGTCCAGGTCTCGGTCGGCACCGGCCCCGACCAGTTCTTCGGATGCGCCACCGTCGGCTCGCGCATCGTGATGTCGCTTCCCGAGTCGCAGGGCTCGCCTGCCGCCATCTGGGTTCTCGACGTGCTCGGCACGAGTGAGTCGGTCGCCTGGGGCGAAGAGCAGGACCCCGTCGACGGCTTCCCGACCGTCGAGCTCGACGAGTCGGGTGCACCGACCGTGACGCTGCCCGAGGGTGACATCCCGACCGAGTTCGACAAGGCCACGCTCAAGAAGGGCGACGGCGTCGAGGTGAAGGAAGGCGACGCCGTGCTCGTGCAGTACCACGGCGTCTCGTGGAACGACGGCGAGGTCTTCGACCAGAGCTGGGGCAGCCAGCCGTTCAGCTTCTCGACGAGCGGCGGTGTCGTGCAGGGCTTCGCGGACGCCGTCATCGGCGAGACGGTCGGTTCTCAGGTCATCGCTGTGCTTCCGCCCTCGGCCGCGTACGGCGAAGGCGAGATCAATGAAGAGGATCTGACCGGTCAGACCCTGGTGTTCGTCGTCGACATCCTCGCCGTCGCCACCCCCGCCACTCAGTGACCTCGACGCGGGTCGGGCGGGTGACCGCGCCGGCCCGCGTCTAAGCTGACGGGATGCGTCGCGTCCTGATCCTCGGCTCCACCGGTTCGATCGGCACCCAGGCCCTCGACGTCATACGCGGCAACCCCGGCCGCTTCGAGGTGGTCGGACTGTCCGCGGGCTCGAATCGCGTCACACTCGCGGCGCAGGCCGACGAGTTCGGTGTCGAGCACACAGCGCTCGGCGCCGTCGAGGCGGAGCAGCTCGTGCGCGACGTCGACGCCGACGTCGTGCTGAACGGCATCACCGGGTCGGTGGGACTGGGCCCCACGCTCGCCGCGCTCGAAGCCGGGCGTACGCTCGCACTCGCCAACAAGGAATCGCTCATCGTCGGCGGTGAGCTCGTCACATCGATCGCCGCGCCCGGTCAGATCGTGCCGGTCGACTCGGAGCATTCCGCCATCGCCCAGGCGCTGCGCGCCGGCGAGCGTCACGAAGTGCGCCGCCTCGTGCTGACGGCATCCGGTGGTCCGTTCCGCGGTCGCTCGCGTGACGCGCTCAGCGCCGTGACCCCCGCCGAGGCCCTCGCGCACCCCACGTGGGACATGGGACGCGTCGTGACGACCAATTCTGCGACGCTCGTCAACAAGGGCCTCGAGGTGATCGAGGCGCACCTGCTGTTCGGCGTGCCCTACGGCGACATCGACGTGGTCGTGCATCCCCAGTCGATCGTGCACTCGATGGTGGAGTTCACGGACGGATCCACGATCCTGCAGGCGTCTCCGCCCGACATGCGGCTGCCGATCTCGCTCGGTCTGGACTGGCCTCGCCGCATCGCGGGGGTCGGGGCGCCGTTGGACTGGTCGAGCGCCGTGTCCTGGACGTTCGAGCCGCTCGACGGCGACGCGTTTCCTGCGGTCTCGCTCGCGAAGCGCGTCGGACGCGCGGGCGGTACGTACCCTGCCGTCTTCAATGCGGCCAACGAACAGGCCGTCGATGCGTTCCACGAGGGGCGCTTGTCGTTTCCCGGCATCGTCGAGACCGTCGAGCGCGTCGTCGAGCTGCACGAAGCGCCCGACGAGCTCACCCGGGCATCGCTCACCGACGCCGAGACGTGGGCGAGGGCGGCGGCAGATCGCGCGATCGCCGCATCCGCTCGCTGAGGCGCCCCCTCCCTCTCCCTTCACGTTGACTTGCGTGCTTTGTCGGCGACACGCCGTTGGGCGCTGACATAGGGCGCAAGTGAACAGAGAGGGTACGGCGCCGCGGCGTGGTGCGCGCTGGCGCGTCGGGTCGCGGTGCGGGCGCGGCGCGCGGGCGGCGTGCGTCGCGGGGGCAGGTGCGGCCGGCTTCCCCCCCCCACGTTGACTTGCGCCCTATGTCAGCGACACGCCGTTGGGCGCTGACATAGGGCGCAAGTGAACAGAGAGAGTACGGCGCCGCGGCGGGCGTCGGCGCGTCGGGTCGCGGTGCGGGCGCGGCGCGCGGTGCGGGTGCGGGTGCGGTGCATCCCCTCACGTTGACTTGCGTGCTTTGTCGGCGACACGCCGTTGGGCGCTGACACAGGGCGCAAGTGAACAGAGAGGTTACGGCGGTGCGGGGCGCGGCCGCCGTACCGCTACGGCGGCGCGGCGCCGCGACCGCGCGGGCGCGGGCCGAGGGAGTCAGGGTCAGAAGGCGGGGCGCAGCGGATCCGACGGGGGAGTCTCGTCGTCGGGGTACGGCACGGGCCATCGCGGTTCGGGCACGGGCCAGCCGGCGGCGCGCAGGGCGCGACGAGCCAGCTCGCGAGCGGAGTACGGCGCACGGTTGCCGCGGATGTCCCGGTAGTCCTGGTGCCCCGGCCCCGCCCACAGGATGCCGTCGCCTTCTCCGACGAGGGCGATCGCCTCGATGATCGCTCGCTCGGGCGGCGTGTATTCGTGGATCTCGGCGTCGGGCCGCGCGCGTCGCGCGCCTTCGATGAGGGTGGCGCGGATCGACTCGGGGTCCTCGAACCGCGGATGGTGATCGGTGATGACGAGGATGTCGCTGCCCTCGGCCGACGTGCGGCCCATGTCGTGGCGCTTGGTCGCGTCGCGGTCCCCGTCGGCTCCGACGACCATGACGACCTTGCCGGGCGTCACGCGGCGCACCGCCGCGAGCGTCTTCTCGAAGGCGTCGGGCGTGTGCCCGAAGTCGACGTACACGGCGGGACCGCGCTCGCCCGAGACGAGCTCGGTGCGGCCGGGCAGGTACGCCTCGATGCGACCCCCGTCGAGGGCTTCGCGGACGCGCTCCCACGCGTATCCGCCCTCGAGGATCATGACGATCGCGAGCGCCGCGTTCGCCGCCATGTGCGTGCCGATGACCGGCACCACCGTGGTGAGGGTGCGTCCCTCCGGGCCCGTGAGACGGAAGCGCGTGCCGTCCGGGCGCTCCGCGAGCACCTCGACGACCCAGTCGGCCGCGCGCGCGGCATCCGGATCGGCTGCGACAGCCGGCGTGCCGACCGTGAGTGCGGGGATCTCGCTGCGCGCGAGGATCTCGGCCCCCGACGCATGGTCGATGCAGATGACGGCGCGCCGCGCCCGGTCGGGCCGGAACAGCGGCATCTTCGCCTCGAAGTACTCGCGCATGTCCGCGTAGTCGTCGAGGTGGTCGTGCGTGAGGTTCGTGAAGCCGGCCACGTCGAACACGAGTCCGTCGACGCGACGGCGGCTGAGCGCCTGCGCGCTCACTTCGACGGCGACCGCCTCGACCCCCCGTTCGCGCATGAGGGCGAGCAGGGAGTGCATCTCGTATGCCTCGGGGGTCGTCAGCCGTGACACGACGACCTGCCCCGCGATGTGACGCTCCGCCGTCGACGACAGCCCCGTCACCACGCCGAGCTGGCCGAGGATCCCCTCGAGCAGGTGCGACACGCTCGTCTTGCCGTTGGTCCCGGTCGTGCCGAACAGGATCGGCAGGTCATCGTCGCGCCCTGTCCCGTAGACCCAGGCGGACAGGTCGCCCAGCAGCCCTCGCGGGTCGTCGACGACGAGCACGGGAAGATCGGATGCCGCGGCGCGGTCGGCTCCGGCGGCATCCGTCACGATCGCGACCGCGCCCTTCGCCGCTGCCGCGGCGGCGAATTCGGCGCCGTGTCGCGTGCCGCCCTGCGCGGCGACGAACAGGTCGCCGGGGCGCAGGTCGGCTGTCGCGAGCGTCAGGCCCGTGAGCAGGATGCCGGCCGTCGAGCCGCGTACGTCGGCGTCGAAACGGGCCGCGAGATCATCGAGCGCGTGGGCGGGCGGGGCGTCCGGGCGGAGGACGGGCGGAAGGTTCGGGGAAGGGGCATCGCTGGGCATGGCAGATCCATCTAAGCACCCGCGCGGAGCAACCCGGGAAGGCCGGGTGTTCGGCCTTCCCGGGACGGGCTCAGCGCTTCGGTGAGCGGCCGCGCACGAGCGCGACGCCGAGCGCCGCGAGGGCCGCGACGAGCGCGCCGCCCGCGAGCCAGCGCGCCGTCGTGTCGTCGGCGGGAGCGGAGATCGGAACGGCCTCCCCGTCGTGAGCGTTGGCGGTCTCCTCTTCGGCGTGCGTGTCCTCCGCGTCGCCGTGCCCGTGACCGTCGTCGCCCGCGGCGACCTCTCCGACCTCGACGAGCGGCGCGGGTGAGGGCAGGTCATGCGGGTCCTGACCCTCTTCGGCGATCTCGTTCCAGTCGTTCACGCCTTCGACGCAGTCCTGGCGGACCGGGAAGGCGAGCGTCGTGCCCGCGGTGTCTTCGTTGAAGAGCGCGTCGAACGAGACGGTGGCCTTGATCGCGTCGTCGATCGGCGAGTCGGCCGTGAAGGTGATCGTCTCGGGGATGCCGTCGGCGCCGTCCTCGCGCGAGACGCTCCAGCCGCCCTGCATGATCGGCGTCGCGTTGCCCACGCCGTCGGGGATCGTGATCACGAGGGCCGTCGTGGGCGAGCCGTCGCAGCCGTGCGAGAACGAGAACGTGAGCGTCTCGGTCGCGCCGGCCGACACCGCGCCGGGATTGACGTGCACGTGCGCGGATGCGGCGACGGGGATCGCCACGGCGAGGGCGACGCCGCCGATGATTCCGGTGGCGAGCAGGCGGGAAAAGCGGGAAGTGGTCATGCGATGGTCTCTTTCGTCGTCGGTGAGCGCCGCCCGGATGCGGGCGTGCGCGAGGGTTTCCTCGTCGCAACGCGACGAGGAGCTGTGCAGCCCTCAGGCTGCGGTGACGACGGCGGGTGGGCCCCGCGGGGAGACGACGTCGGTGAGGAGGCGCCGCAGGGGCGCAACGCGGCGAAGAGCGGCGCGCGTCCGCACGGCAGGCCACGAGGGGATCACGACCTCGCTCGGCAGCGCGACGAGCCGGGCGATGCCGCGGCCCAGAGCCCGCAGCATCCGTTCGCCGCGGTGGAGGAGCGCGACTGTGAAGATCGCCGCGGCGACGTGTGCGATCAGCATGGCGACATCGGGAGCGACGGATGCCGCACCAGGACCGAACGTCTCCGTGCGGCCGTGGACGTGGCCGAGCACCGTGCCGCCCGTGCCCGCCGTCGCTGCGAAGGCGACGTGGAGGAGCACCTGTGCGGCCAGAACCGTGAGCGAGAGGCGGACGAGGCCGAGCCTGCGCCCGGCGAGGGCGACCGCGACCGGGACGGCGAGGATCGTGATCACCAGCAGCAGAAGAGGCGCGGGCGCTTCGCCGCCACCGACCGTGTGCGACACGGCGGCCGTCCACGTCGCGACCGCCGAAGCGGCAGCGCCGCGCAGCGTTCGGGTGTGGCGCGCGTGCATGGGATCCTCTCCGATCGTCAGAGTAGAGCACGGGAGGGTTCCGAGCCAACGCAAAGGCGCGCGCCGGTACCGTGTGCGTGTGGAGTTCCTCGCGTTCGTGATCGGCGTCGTCCTGCTCGTCGTCGGGCTCGCGGTGTCGATCGCCCTCCACGAGATCGGGCACCTCGTGCCGGCCAAGCGGTTCGGCGTACGCGTCGGCCAGTACATGGTCGGATTCGGGCCGACCCTGTGGTCACGGCGCCGCGGTGAGACCGAGTACGGCGTCAAGGCGATCCCGCTCGGCGGCTACATCTCGATGGCGGGCATGTACCCGCCCTCGCCAGCGGAGCGCAGCGGTCGCGCCGGCGGCGGCTTCTTCGCGACGATGGTGCAGGATGCCCGTGCCGCGAACGACGAGACGCTCGAGGCGGGTGCCGAGGACGGCGTCTTCTACCGCCTGCCGGTGTGGAAGCGCATCGTCATCATGCTCGGCGGACCGATCATGAACTTCCTCTTCGCGATCGTGCTCTTCGCGATCCTGCTGAGCGGCATCGGCGTACAGAGCGCCACGACCTCGATCGCCCGCGTCAGCGAGTGCGTCATCCCCGCGTCGTCCGAGCGCACGCAGTGCGAGCCGTCCGATCCGCGCGCGCCCGCGGCCGATGCCGGGGTGCTGCCGGGCGACGTGCTCCTCGCTGTCGACGGAACACCCGTGTCGACCTTCGCCGAGGCATCCGACATCATCCGCGCCTCGGCGGGCACGACGATCCCGATCCTGATCGAACGCGACGGCGCCGAGCAGACTCTGCGGGTGACCCCGCTGTCGGTCGAGCAGCCCGTGACCGACGACCGGGGATACCCGATTCTGGATGCCGCCGGCGACGTGCAGTACGCCGAGGTGGGCTTCGTCGGCATCGGCCCGACCGTCGACTACGTGCGTCAGCCGATCTGGGCCGGGCCGCAGGCCGCCGTCGAGAACGTCGGCGCCGTCGCCGGCATCATCTGGCAGCTGCCGGTGAAGATCTGGGAGACCGGCGTCGCGCTCGTGACGGGGGAGGAGCGTGATCCCAACGGTCCTCTCAGCATCGTGGGGGCCGGGCGCCTGGCCGGAGAGGTCGCGGCGGCGGAGTCTCCGATCCTCAACCGCGTGTCGGGTTTCTTGGGGCTGCTCGCATCGCTCAACATCGCGCTTTTCGTCTTCAACCTGATCCCGCTGCTGCCGCTGGACGGCGGGCACGTCGTGGTCGCCCTCTGGGACGGCCTCAAGCGCATGTGGGCGAAGCTCTTCCGGCGCCCGCCACCCCGGCCCGTCGATGCGACGAAGCTCGTGCCCGTGACGCTCGCCGTCTTCGTCGCGCTGCTCGTGATGGGCGGCGTGCTGATCCTCGCCGACCTGTTCAACCCCATATCGCTGTTCTGAGTTGCGTGACCGAATCGGTCAGCCGGGCCCCGGCGCCGCGTGACCCTCCGCGTCGCCAGCGGCGCGTCAGCGCAGGGCGTGGGCGACGAGACGCTCGAGCGTCGCGATGCCGTCGCGCGACAGGATCGACTCGAGGTGGCCCTGCACCGAGGCGAAACCCGCGCCGCGCAGCGCGTACACGTCGCCCGTGGCGTCGGCGGCGATCTCGGCCTCTCCGACGCGCGTCGTGCCCGCGGGCACGCGTGCCGTGAACGTGTTGTAGAAGCCGATCGACGCGGGCTCGCCGAAGACGTCGACGGTCTTCTGCATGCCCTGGTGCGGTGAGGCGAGCGGCGCGAGCTCGATCCCGAGCGAATCGGCCAGGATCTGATGGCTGAGGCAGACGGCCAGGAGCGGACGCCCCTGCACGCGGCGCCGCGCGACGATCTCACGCATGCGCGTCATGCGCGGGCTGCCGGCGTCGCGGGGATCACCGGGCCCCGGTCCCGCGACCACGAGCTCTGCTTCGTCGAACTGCGCGTCGGTGACGGCATCCCATGCGGCGATCTCGACGACGAGGCCGAGTCGCCTCAGCTGGTGGGCGAGCATCGTCGTGAAACGGTCCTCCGCGTCCACGACGATGGCAGTGCGCGTGGCGAACGGGCCGTCGCCGTCGGGATCCTGCGGATCGAGCCAGAACTGCGCGAGGCGCGCGTTGCGGGATTGCAGCAGTGCGCTGATCTCGGGATCGTCCGACAGTCGG
This sequence comes from Microbacterium sp. NPDC055910, assembly GCF_042271185.1. Classification (NCBI taxonomy): domain Bacteria; kingdom Bacillati; phylum Actinomycetota; class Actinomycetes; order Micrococcales; family Microbacteriaceae; genus Microbacterium; species Microbacterium sp. NPDC055910. The sequence continues at coordinate 19,871 of NZ_JBHJZS010000031.1, read as the reverse complement.
CGGGGCTCGGCGGCGGGCTCGTCTTCGTCGATGGATGCCGCCTGCACGGCGCCTGCGCGCGCGACGGCTCCGATGGCACCGAGCACTCCGGCGGCCTTGCCGTGCGTCTCGCCGACCTCACCGTCGGGGTCGGAGTGCCGCACGAGCGTCGCGCCCACGGGAACGCGCAGGCGCCCGTCGGCGAGATAGGCCGTGCGGATGAGGATCGGCGCGTCGAGATCGTGCGTCGGTCGCGGTTCGGGGGGCGACGCGGCCCCTGAGCTCGTCGGAGCGGTCCCTGAGCTTGTCGGAGCGGTCCCTAAGCTTGTCGGAGCGGTCCCTGAGCTCGTCGGAGCGGTCCCTGAGCTTGTCGAAGGGTCGGCGACCGAACTCGCGGGCGTGAACAGCGCCGCGACGCCCGAGTAGTAGCCGCGCGGTGTCTGCTCGTGCCGCTCGATGACCGTGCACGCGTTCTGCATGGGCGACCCGGTGACCGTCGGCGCGAACATCGTCTCGCGCAGGATGTCACGCGGGTCCATCGTGCTGCGCCCGCGAAGGACGTACTCGGTGTGCGTGAGGCGGGACATCTCCTTCAGGTGCGGTCCCGTGATGCGCCCGCCGTCCGAGCAGACGGCGCTCATCATCTTGAGCTCTTCGTCGACGACCATGAAGAGCTCTTCGGTCTCTTTCGTCGAGCGCAGGAACTCGGCGAGGGACTCCTCGGTCGCACCGCCTTCGGGGTGGCGGAATGTGCCCGAGATCGGATTCATCGTCACGATGCCGCCGCGTGCGCTGACGTGCGCCTCGGGGCTCGCGCCGACGGCCACGTGCCCGGGCGTCACGACGGCGAACGTCCAGTACGCGCCGCGCTCGTGCTCGAGCAGGGCACGGAACCAGGTGAGGGCCGCCGTCGCGGCATCCGTCTCGACGCTCGCGGTGAAGTCGCGGCGGATGACGAAGTTCGCGCCCTCTCCGCTGCCGATCTCGTCCGAGATGACGCGGCGCACGATGTCGGCGTAGTCGTCGTCGGAGATGTCGAACCCGGCATCGCCGAGCGGGACCGGTGCGGACGGCAGCGCGGCGATGACCTCATCGCGCGGCAGGTGCTCGTGCGCCGCGACCACGAGGCAGCGCAGCGGCGCGTCGTCGTCGTGGCACGTGAAGCCGCGTTCGCGCACCTGGCGGTACGGCACGAGCGCGAGCACTTCGCGCGGCGCTCCGTCGGGGTCTTCGAGAGGGATGTCCGCGAGAAGCTCGACGTCGACGACGTCACCCGTGAGCAGCTCGACGGTCTCGCCGTCGCGTGCGAGGAGGGCGAAGGGGATGCCGCGTGCTGCGAGCTCCCCGATGGTGGAGGAATCGGACCCGGTCATCGTCGGTCTTTCGTCGTGCGGGCGGTCGCCCTACACGAAGAAGACCGCCCGGGGGCGGTCTGTCGTCGCACGAACACCCGCCTAAGAGACGGGCCACCAAGTGAGGTTCGCGGGCATGCGCCGAAACTACCACAGCCGCCTCTCTCGGCGCCCTGTCAGGCCACCTCGCCCCCCGCGCCGTAGGCTTGAGAGCGTGCCAGCAGTGAACCTCGGAATGCCACGCGTGCCGGAACTCCTCTCCCCGCGTCGCAAGAGCCGCCAGATCAAGGTCGGCAAGGTGCTCGTCGGCGGCAACGCGCCGGTCAGTGTCCAGTCCATGACGACGACTCCGACGACCAACATCAATGCGACGCTGCAGCAGATCGCCGAGCTCACCGCATCGGGCTGCGAGATCGTGCGCGTCGCGGTGCCGTCGCAGGATGACGCCGACGTGCTGCACATCATCGCGGCGAAGAGCCAGATCCCCGTCATCGCCGACATCCACTTCCAGCCGAAGTACGTCTTCCAGGCGATCGACGCCGGCTGCGCCGCCGTGCGCGTCAATCCCGGCAACATCCGCCAGTTCGACGACAAGGTGGGCGACATCGCCGCCGCCGCGAAGGCTGCGGGAGTGTCGCTGCGCATCGGCGTGAACGCGGGATCGCTCGACAAGCGTCTGCTCGAGAAGTACGGGAAGGCGACCCCTGAAGCCCTCATGGAGAGCGCCGTGTGGGAGGCGTCGCTGTTCGAGGAGCACGACTTCCACGACTTCAAGATCTCGGTCAAGCACAACGACCCGATCGTCATGGTCAAGGCGTATCGCCTGCTCGCCGAGCGGGGCGACTGGCCTCTGCACCTCGGCGTCACCGAGGCCGGCCCAGCCTTCCAGGGAACGATCAAGTCCGCCACGGCGTTCGGGATCCTGCTCGCCGAGGGCATCGGCGACACGATCCGCGTGTCCCTCTCGGCGCCGCCGGCCGAAGAGGTCAAGGTCGGCCACCAGATCCTGCAGTCGCTCAATCTGCGCGAGCGCAAGCTCGAGATCGTGTCGTGCCCGTCGTGCGGCCGTGCCCAGGTCGATGTCTACTCGCTCGCCGACAGCGTGACCGAAGGCTTGAAGGACATGACGGTTCCCCTGCGCGTCGCGGTCATGGGCTGCGTCGTGAACGGTCCCGGCGAAGCGCGTGAAGCCGACCTCGGAGTGGCCTCCGGCAACGGCAAGGGGCAGATCTTCGTCAAGGGTCAGGTCATCAAGACGGTCCCCGAGTCCGAGATCGTCGCAACCCTCATCGAAGAGGCGAACCGCATCGCCGCCGAGATGGGGCCGGATGCGGCGGTGGGAACGGCGCAGGTCGTCACGAGCTGACGCCGACCGCGCTCACTCCTCGCTGACGTAGCTCAGCGACAGCCAGTTCTCACGGCACAGCCTGGCCGTGCCCTCGACATCGCGCGCGCCGGCCGCGGCGATGATGTCGGCGTGCTGATCGACGGAGTCTCGTCCCGAGAGGGACCCGAAACGCAACCGCTCGACGCGACGCAGCAGGGGAGTGGCGATCTCGAGCACCTCGGCGACCATGGGGTTGCCGCATGCGCGCACGAAGACGTCGTGGAACCGGTCGTCCGCTGCGAGCGCCGTCTCGGTGTCGCCGGCGCCGATCGCCGCGGCGAACGCCTCGTTGGCCGCCGACAGCTCGTCGAGCTGAGCCGACGTCATGATCGGCACGGCCAGGCGCGCGGCCAGTTCGTGCATGGATGCCGCGACCTGCTGTGCGCTGCGCGTCGAGCCCGCGTCGAACGGGGCGATGATCGTCGCGCGTCCCGGCTGCGAGACGACGAGGCCGGCACGTTCGAGGCGCAGCAGCGCCTCGCGGATCGGAGTGCGGCTGACCCCGAGCCATGCCTCGATCTCGGTGTCGCGCAGACGCTCGCCGGGAGCGAGCGTGCCGTCGACGATCGCGTCCCGCAGCGCGGCGTACACGTTGTCGCGCAGGAGTTCGCGCGCCGGCACAGGGCTGGCAGAGGGGACGGGCATAGGGCGCCTCCGGACGGTCGGTCCTCGCATTCTACGTCAGGATGCGGCATCCGAAATGCAATATCCAGGATATTGCGCTACGGTGGCCGCAATTCACCCCACGACCTGACGAGGACGACATGGCCATCACAGACTTCGAGCGGTACCCGCTCACCTTCGGGCCCAGCCCCATCCAGCACCTGCCCCGCCTGACGCAGCACCTCGGGGGCGCGCAGATCTGGGCCAAGCGCGAAGACGTCAACAGCGGCCTCGCCTTCGGCGGCAACAAGACGCGCAAGCTCGAATACCTCGTGCCCGAAGCCCTCGCGCAGGGCGCCGACACCCTCGTCTCGATCGGCGGTTACCAGTCCAACCACACGCGCCAGGTGGCGGCCGTCGCCGCGAAGCTCGGCCTCAAGGCCCGCCTCGTGCAGGAGAACTGGGTCGAGTGGCCCGACCCCCTGAGCGACCGGGTCGGCAACATCCAGCTCTCGCGCATCATGGGCGCGAAGGTCACCCTCGACGCGGCGGGCTTCGACATCGGCATCCGATCGAGCTGGCAGCAGGCGATCGACGAGGTCGTCGCCGAGGGCGGCAAGCCCTACGCGATCCCGGCGGGAGCGTCGGACCACCCGCTGGGCGGCCTCGGTTTCGCGAACTGGGCCTCCGAGGTCGAGCAGCAGGAGCGCGACCTCGGCGTCTTCTTCGACACGATCATCGTCTGCACCGTCACCGGGTCGACGCACGCCGGCATGATCGCCGGGTTCGCCGGTCAGGACCGCCCCCGCCGCGTCATCGGGATCGACGCGTCCGCGACGATCGACAAGACCCGCGCGCAGGTCGAGCGCATCGCCCGCAACACCGCCGAACTCATCGGGCTCGGCCGCGAGCTGCGCGACGACGAGATCACGGTCCTCGAAGGGTGGGCGGGCGACCTCTACGGCATCCCCGTCGAATCGACGCTCGAGGCGATCCGGCTGGGCGGCTCGCTCGAGGCGATGATCACCGACACGGTCTACGAGGGCAAGTCGCTCGCGGGCCTCATCGACCTCGTGACGTCGAAGGAGATCCCCGCGACGAGCAACGTGCTCTACGCGCACCTCGGCGGCCAGCTGGCGCTCAACGCATACAGCGGACTGTTTCGTTAGTCTTCCGTGGTGACTGACATCGACGACGCCGTCGCCCCTTCCGTCAACGACCGCCCGCTCTCGGCCGCCGCCTCGCTCGGCGACGATGTGCTCGATCGCATCGCGCAGCGCGTGCTGTGGCTGTCGACCGCGATCGTCGACGGCGCGAACCGCGGACGCCCGAATCCCTCCGGAGTCAAGGTCGGCGGCCATCAGGCGTCGAGCGCGTCGATGGTGGGGATCATGACGTCGTTGTGGTTCTCGGAGCTCACCGCCGACGACCGCATCTCGGTCAAACCGCACGCGTCACCCGCGCTGCACGCGATCAACTACCTCCTCGGCGGGCTCGACGCGTCGTACCTGCCCCGGCTGCGCGAGAAGGGCGGACTGCAGAGCTACCCGAGCCGCACGAAGGACCCCGACACGGTCGACTTCTCGACCGGCAGTGTCGGGATCGGCGCGACGGCACCGATCTGGGCGGCGTTGTCGCACCGGTACCTGCGCGACCAGTTTCCCGAGACGCCACGATCGGGCCGCTTCATCTCGCTGCTCGGCGACGCCGAACTCGACGAGGGCGCCGTGTGGGAGGCCATCTGCGACCCGCAGGTCTCCCGCATGGGGGAGCTGCTGTGGATCGTCGACCTCAACCGGCAGTCGCTGGACCGCATCATCCCCGACATCCAGATCCAGCGGCTGCAGGGCATGTTCGCCGCGGCGGGCTGGCAGGTGCTCACGGTCAAATGGGGTCGGCGCATCCGCGAGATCTTCGAGCGGCCGGGCGGCGACGAGCTTCGCGAGCGGCTCGAGTCGATGCCGAACGAGGAGTATCAGCGCCTGCTGCGGTCGCATCCGTCAGAACTCGCGGCGCGCGTCGCGGGTGCCGAGCCGTCGGACGGGCTGCGGGCATGCATCGACGCCCTCGGAGAGCAGGAGCTCGCGGCCGCGATCCGCGACCTCGGCGGACACGACATCCGGATGCTGCTGGACACCTACGAGCAGATCGATCCCTCGCGCCCGTCGGTCATCTTCGCGTACACCGTGAAGGGCCGTGGCCTCGCGACCGAGGGGCACCCGAACAACCATTCCGCACAGCTCAACGCAGCACAGCTCGATGAGCTCGCGACACTGTCCGGCACGACGCTCGACGACCCGTGGCGGGCGTTCGGTGAAGGGACCGACGAGCAGACCGTCATCGCCGCGGCCGCCGAGCGGCTCCGCCGCCCCGAGATCGCGCTCGCCGAGCCGGTCGCGGTGCCGCCGTCGCTGCCGTGGGGCTACCGTGCCGTCATCTCGACGCAGGCGGCTCTGGGTCGGTTCCTCTCGGACTTCACCCGCGCCGCCCCCGACGCGGCGCGGCGCGTCGTGACGCTGAGCCCCGACGTCGCGTCCTCGACGAACCTGGGCGGCTGGATCAACAAGACGGGCGTCTGGTCGGTGGGGGAGCGTCGCGACTGGTTCGCCGACGACGCCGACCGGCTGCTGAAGTGGTCCGAGACCCCGAGCGGCCAGCACATCGAGTTGGGCATCGCCGAAGTCAACCTCGTGAGCCTCGCGGGAGAGCTCGGCGCGACGTGGAGCAGGTGGGGACAGCCCGTCATCCCGATCGCGACGATCTACGACCCGTTCGTCAACCGTGCCTTGGAGCCGTGGTCGTACGGCATCTACGCGGGAGGCCAATCCATCCTCGTGGGAACGCCGTCGGGGGTGACGCTCGCGCCCGAAGGCGGCGCGCACCAGTCGATCACGACCCCGTCGATCGGTCTGGAGCAGCCCGGCTGCATCGCCTGGGAGCCGGCGTTCGCGCAAGACCTCGAGTGGACGATGCTCGAGGCGATGAGCCGGATCGGCACGCCCGGCGGCACGTCGGCGTACTTCCGGCTCACGACACGGCCGATCGATCAGGCGCTCGCGCAGCTGCCCGAGGATGCGGTGCTGCGGGAGCGCCGGCGGCGGCAGGTCGTCGCGGGCGGGTATCGCCTCGTCGACGCGGGCCCGGACGAGCGGGTCACGCTCGTCGGCGTCGGAGCGATCATGCCCGAGGTGCTCGCCGCGGCGGAGACGCTCGAGGCGGCGGGCATCGCCGCCGGTGTCGTATGTCTCACGAGCCCCGACCTGGTGTTCCGCTCGCTGCAGAACCGCGAGACGATCGACCCCTCGTCGCGCAGCGCGATCGCGGATCAGCTCTTCCCGGCATCTCGGGCGGCGCCGATCGTCGCGGTCATGGATGGGCATCCGCACACGCTGTCGTTCCTGTCGGCCATCCGCGGGGACCGCATGCGCAGTCTCGGCGTGAGCGAGTTCGGCCAGTCGTCGAGCCTCGAGGATGCATATGTCCTGCACGGCATCGACGCGGACAGCATCGTGAACGCGGCGCTGGACCTGCTCGGACGGTGAGCCGCGGCGGGTATCCTGAGATCCCCGCTTGCCCGAACGGAGCGTTGTGTCGACGATCACGTCTCTGCCGGTCGTCGGCATCGCACTCGCCGTCCTCTCCGCTGCGCTCCTGAGCGTCGGCAACATGTTGCAGGCGCGAGGGGTCAGTCAGCGCGCGAACGCCGGGCAGACCCTCAGCGCGGGGCAATTCTGGGGGCTCATCCGCACGCCGGTCTGGCTCATCGGAACCGTGCTCTACGTGCTGTCGATCCTCGTGCAGCTCGGCGCGCTCGCCTTCGCGCCGCTCATGGTCGTGCAGCCCGTCGGCGTCGTCGCCCTCGTCTTCTCGTCGCTGCTCGCGGCGTGGACGACCAAGCGCGCCCCCTCGCGCCGGGAGGTGCTGTCGATCGCGCTGTGCGTTGTCAGCCTGTCGGCGTTCGTCACCGTCGCGGCCGTCGTCAGCCGGCAGACCACGATCACCGACGGGCAGCTGATCGCCGTCCTCGTCGTGCTCGGCGTCGTGCTCGCGCTCGTGGGATCAGGGACGGCCGCCGTGCGCCTGTGGCGTCGCGGTCACCGTGTCGCGCCGATCGTCTTCGTCATCCTCGGGGGCGTGTTCTCGGCGTTCGTCGCGACGCTCGGAAAGACCGTCATCCTTCGGATCCAGACGATGCTGCACGGGCACGACTTCGCGATCGACTCCGCGAACTTCCTCACGCTCGGCTGTGTCGCGGGCATCGTGGTCGCCGGCGGGTTGTCGATCTACTACGTCCAGACGGCGCACACGGGAAACAGCCCTCAAGTGGTCGTGGGCGGTCTGACGGTGATCGACCCGTTCGTCGCGGTGGTGCTCGGGATCACGGTGCTGCAGGAGGCCGCGGGCGCGCCGCTGTGGAGCATCCCGGTCTTCCTTCTCGCCGGCGCGGGTGCCGTCGCGGGTGTGCTGTCACTCGCGAAGTCCCCGCCGACCGCCATCTCCGGTCCCGGTCAGTAGCCGCACACCCGCCGCAACTAAGCTTGTCGCTCGTGGTCACCCGTCTCTCGCACTTCTTCCTCCGCACGCTCCGCGAAGATCCCGCCGATGCCGAGGTCACGAGCCATCGGCTGCTCGTGCGCGCCGGATACATCCGGCGTCAGGCGCCGGGCGTGTTCGCGTGGCTGCCGCTCGGTCTGAAGGTCAAAGCCAAGATCGAGCAGGTCGTCCGCGACGAGATGGCGGCGGCGGGCGCCTACGAGGTGCACTTCCCGGCACTCCTGCCGCGGGAGCCCTACGAGCAGACCGGCCGATGGGAGGAGTACGGCGACGCGCTCTTCCGCCTGCAGGACCGCAAGGGCGCCGATTACCTCCTCGCACCGACGCACGAAGAGGTCTTCACGCTGCTCGTGAAGGACCTGTACTCGTCGTACAAGGACCTGCCGCTGACGATCTACCAGATCCAGGACAAGTACCGCGACGAAGCCCGCCCCCGCGCGGGACTCCTGCGCGGCCGCGAGTTCACGATGAAGGACGCGTACTCGTTCGACGCGAGTGACGCCGGTCTCGACACGAGCTACCAGGCGCAGCGCGACGCGTACGAGCGCATCTTCCAGCGCCTCGGCCTCGAATACGTCATCGTGCAGGCGGATGCCGGTGCCATGGGCGGCTCCCGATCTGAGGAGTTCCTGCACCCGACGCCCGTGGGCGAAGACACCTTCGTCCGCTCGGCCGGCGGCTACGCCGCCAACGTCGAGGCGTTCACGACGATCGTGCCCGACCCGATTCCGTTCGACGGACTGCCCGCCCCGGTCATCTTCGACTCGCCCGACACCCCCACGATCGACACCCTCGTCGCGCACTCGAACGCCGTGCTCGAGGGGGAGTACACCTCAGCAGACACCCTCAAGAACGTCGTGCTCACCCTGAAGCACCTCGATGGCACCCGCGAGATGGTCGTCATCGGGCTTCCGGGCGACCGCGACGTCGACGCCAAACGCGTCGAGGTCGCCTTCGCCCCCGCCGAGGTCGAGCAGGCGAGCCCCGAGGACTTCGAGCGCCACCCGCTGCTGGTGAAGGGGTACATCGGGCCGTGGTCCGAGACGGGTCCGATCCTCGGCGAAGAATCGGCCACCGGCATCCGCTATCTGCTCGATCCGCGCGTCGTCGACGGCACGAGCTGGATCACCGGCGCCAACATCGACCAGAAGCACGTGCACTCGCTCGTCGCGGGCCGCGACTTCACAGCCGACGGTTTCATCGAAGTCGCCACGGTGCGCGAGGGCGACCCCGCGCCGGACGGCTCCGGTCCCGTCGAGCTCGCGCGCGGCATGGAGATCGGCCACGTCTTCCAGCTCGGCCGCAAGTACGCCGAAGCGCTCGGGCTCAAGGTGCTCGACGAGAACGGCAAGCTCGTGACCGTCACGATGGGCTCGTACGGCATCGGCATCACCCGCATCCTCGCGATCATCGCCGAGCTCAACAACGACGACAAGGGCCTCGTCTGGCCGACCTCTGTCGCGCCGTTCGACGTGCACGTGGTCGCGACAGGGCGGGATGCCGCAGCCTTCGAGCTCGCCGAGACAGTGTCCGCCGATCTCGAGGCCGCGGGCTTCGACGTGCTCTACGACGACCGCCCGAAGGTGTCACCCGGTGTCAAGTTCGGCGACGCAGAGCTCGTCGGCGTGCCCCGCATCGTGATCGTCGGCCGCGGTGCCGCCGACGGCCAGGTCGAGCTGTGGGACCGCCGCACGGGAGACCGCGAGGTCGTTCTGGCGGACGAGGCGGTCAGCCGCCTGCGCGGCTGAGTCGGGGTCGGTCGCTCAGAACCGCACCCGCCCGTGGCGCATCGTGTCGTCGGGGGCGTCGCGCGTGATGAGCGCCTTCAGCATGCCCGCCGCCGTGACCAGCACGCCGTTCTTGGGCTCCCAGAACTCGCACTCCACGGGGGTCACCCGCAGCAGGGTGATGCCGGGGGTCTGCAGGCCGTCTTCGAACCAGATGTCGAGCGACGAGGTGTACAGCTCCTCCATCTTGGCGCGGTCGCCGATGACGCTCGCCTTGCCGGCTATCGACACATAGCGGTGCCCCTTGGGGTCGATGTAGGACAGGCCCACATCACGCTCGGCCTCCGCTTCATCGACCTTCTTGGTCTCCTCGAGGGTGAAGAACCAGATGGCTCCGCTGTCGTCCATCTGTCTCGTGCTCATCGGCCGGGCCACGAGGTGCCCCGCGGCATCCTGAGTCGTGAGCATCGTCAGATCGATGTCCTCGACGAGCTCCTTCACACGCGCGATCGCCTCGGTTCCGGTCACTTCCTGCGCTTCGCTGTCTGTCATGACTCCACCCTCGCGGCATGGTCGTACCGGTGCGAGGGGATTGACAGCCCGGGCGGCGCCGCCTACCCGTCCAGGCGCGCGTAACGGGCGCGGAACACGGTGAAGACGCCGTACACGACGAAGCCGGCACCCACCAGGCCCGCCAGAAGCGGGCCGAGGTAGAGCTCCAGGAGGGCGTCGATCGCGCCGTCGAGCCCGCCCGCGGCGTCGGCGTCCTGCCGCACGGCGGCGACGAGCACGAGGACCCCCACGACCCCCAGTGAGACGCCCTTCGCGATGAACCCGACGATCCCGGCCACCGTGAGCCCGCGGCCGCGTTTGCCGTCGGGCAGGTCCATGCGCTTCCGGAAGCTGCGCAGCAGGCCCATCACGATGAAGGCGATGCCTCCGATGGCGATCCCCAGCCCCGTGAGGCCGAGCACGAACGGCCCTCCCGGAAGCTGCAGCACGCCGCGACTCGCCGATTCCGCCGTCTTCTCGGCGTCGGGGCGAGCCCCCAGTGCGACGGCGGCGGTGATGACCCCGAGCGTGAGGAAGACCACGGCCTGGCCCCATTCCGACACGCGCCGAGCCCACTTCTTCGCCGCGCCCTTCACGTCGTCGCGTGGAGCCCTGGCGATGATCCCCGCGAAAGCGTGCCAGACGCCCAGGGCCGCAAGCGCGACGGCGATGACCCACAGCAGGATGAATCCGAGCGGCGCTGAGGCGAGTGCCTTGAGAGCGCCGGCCTGGTCCCCTTCACCGGACGCCCCGAAGGCGATCGCGAGCACGATGGCCCCGATGAGCACGTGCACGATTCCGTTGGCGACATACCCCGCGCGAGCGAGGAAGCGCAGCACCGGATTGGATGCCGCCTCTCGGGCGGCGGACTTCACAGCGGGCGCGGAGGGCACGGGGCCAGCATAGATCGGCCCTCGGGCGAGCCCAGCGGCGCCGGATCATGCGACGCTGGAGTCATGTCCGACACCGCCGTTCCCCCCGAAGTCACCGACCGCATCCGCGAGGCGATCGCGGATGCCGGCATCCGTGAGAACGAGGACCTCGTCGCGCGCATCCTCGTGACCGGCATCGGTCTCGGGCTGGACGAGTCCGACCGGCTCAACCTCAAGATCACGTCGGCGGCGCTCACCGAGATGCGCACGGCGTTCCGTCTCTTCGCTCCCTACGAGGACGTGCCGAAGGTGACGATCTTCGGCTCGGCGCGCACGCGCGCCGAGGACGCGCTCTACCGTCAGGCATCCGATGTCGCGGCAGCGCTCGCGGAGCGCGGGTGGATGGTCGTGACGGGCGCGGGGCCGGGCATCATGCAGGCCGCCGCCGAAGGCGCGGGCGTCGAGCGATCCCTCGGGGTGTCGATCCGGCTGCCGTTCGAAGAGAAGCCGAACGCCGTCATCTCGACCGCGGCGAACAACGTCACGATGAAGTACTTCTTCACGCGCAAGCTCATGCTCGTGAAGGAGTCCCACGGGTTCGTCTGCGTTCCCGGGGGATTCGGCACACTCGACGAGATGTTCGAGCTGCTCACGCTGCAGCAGACGGGCAAAGCCGACCCGACGCCGATCGTCCTGCTCGACGCTCCCGGCGGCACGTTCTGGGCGGGTCTGCGGCGTTTCGTCGAGGACGAGCTCGTCGCATCGGGGGTCATCTCGCCCGACGACTTCGACCGCGTGCTGATCACCGACTCCGTCGAGGTCGCCGCCTCCGAGATCACCGGCTTCTGGCGCAACTACGACTCGCTGCGCTGGGTCGGCCACCGGCTCGTGCTGCGCTTGCGCAACGAGCCGACGGATGCCGAGATCGACGAGCTCAACGAACGCTTCGGATTCCTCGCGGCCGAAGGGCGCATCGAGCGCACGGAAGCCCTGCGGCCGGAGCGCGAAGACGACGACCGCGTCGACCTGCCGCGCCTCGTGCTGGTGTTCGACCAGTTCCAGGTCGGCTCGCTGTACCGGCTGATCCGCGCCGTCAACGCGTTCGGCACGGCCGGCTGACGCAGACTCCGAGACGCGCGAGCCGATCTACAATCGGGACGGTGACTCGCGAGCGTGAGGCGGGAACCGCCGCCCGGTGGAGCGCACTGCCGCGCCTCGTGGCGAACGCGCCGCCGCTCGTGCTCATGCTCGTCGGTTCGCTCGCGCTGCTGCTCGGGTTGCTCATCGTCACGCGACCGCTCACGTCGCTGGTCATCCTGACGGTGTACGTCGGGCTGAGCGCTGTCGTCTCGGGTGTCGCCGACCTCGCGGGCCGCCGCGCGACGACATGGCCGCGCAAAGTGTTCGCCGGCGTGTGGATCGTGCTCGGGGTCGCGGTGCTCGTCGGGTTCGGGCGGACGCTCGAGCTGCTTCCCGTCGTGCTCGCCTACCTGCTCATCCTCGGCGGACTCGCGTCGCTCTTCGATGCGTTCACCCGGGGCGGTGCGAGCAGGCGCGTCCTCGCGTTCGCCTGGGCCGGGGCGCAGATCGCGTTCGGCGTGCTCGCCCTGACCTGGCCCGATGTCACGGTGCTCGTCGTCGCGCTCGTGTTCGGTGTGCGCACGATCCTCTTCGGCATCACGACCCTCGTGCGCGCCGTGCGGGGATTCCGGCACGGCACGTCCGAACCGGCGCCGGCGGGCGAGACGGGGCAGCGGCGCAGCCGGCGGGTGCGCGTCTGGGCGGCCGCGGGCCGCTATGCGCTCGCCGCCCTCCTCGTCGTCACGGCGTCGGGCGGATGGTGGCTCAACGACTGGCTGCAGGATGGCGCCAACGTCGTCGACGCGTTCTACGACCCGCCCGATCTCGTTCCGTACGACCACGGTCGTCTCATCCGCTCCGACGATTTCGTGGGGCAGCATCCGCCCGGGGCTGACGTGACCCGCATCCTGTACACCACCAGCGACGCCCTCGGCCGCGCGGCCGTGGCGAGCGCGCTCGTCATCGTGCCCGAGGATCGTCCGCCCGGAGCGCGCCCTGTCATCGCCTGGAATCACGGCACGACCGGCGTCGCGCGCGGCTGCGCCCCGAGCCTGCGCGACGCGTCGGCGACGCGCTGGGCGATCCCGGGTCTGGATCGGGCGCTCGCGAACGGCTGGATCGTCGTCGCCTCGGACTACTCGGGCCAGGGGGCGCCGGGGACCTTCCCGTACCTGATCGGTCGCGGTGAAGCGCGTTCGTCGCTGGACGCCGTGCTGGCCGCACGCGAGCTCGAGGGATCGATCCTCTCGCCCCGCACCGTCGCCTGGGGCCACTCTCAAGGCGGGCACGCGGCTCTGTGGATGTCGCAGATCGCCGAGAAGTACGCGCCCGAGATCGACATCCGCGGCACGGCCGTGCTCGCGCCCGTCGCCGAGCCGCTCGCGCTCGCCGAAGAGATGCTGCAGAGCGGCGGCGACGCGCTGCTGACGATCCTCACGTCGTGGGTTCTCGTGCCGTACGCCGACACGTACGCCGACGTCGACCTGACGCGGTACGTCGCGACGGGGGCCGAGACGATCGTGCGCGAGATGACGCAGCGCTGCCCCGAAGAGCCGGGCGTCATCGTGTCGGTCGCGACGGCTCTGGGGGTGTCCGAGGACCGGCCGCTGTACATCGGCGACCTGACGGCGGGCGCCCTCGGCGAGCGGCTCGCCGAGAACGCCGCGACGGGGCCGTGGGACACGCCGATCCTCGTCACGTGGGGCGACAGCGACGAGGTCATCCCCCCGCGACTGCAGGAGGAGTTCGTGCAGCGGCTGTGCGCCGACGGCGAGCAGGTGCGCTGGGCCGTGTACAGCGGATACGACCATCTGGGCACCCTGCTGCCGCGCTCGCGGTTCCTGCCGCTGCTCATCTCGTGGACGGATGCGGTGCTGGGCGGGCGGGACCTGCCGCTCGATGACTGCCACCGGTGAGCGTGGCCGGGCGTCGCGGCATCCGGTAAAGTCATATGGTTCCGGCATGCTCGACGCGCCGGTGAGAGCTGAATACGGAGGCCCATCGTGGACATCGATCTCGGACTGCTGAGGACCGTCGAACGCGAGAAGGAGATCCCCTTCGACGAACTCGTTCGCATCATCGAGCAGGCGATCCTGACCGCCTACGCCAAGCACACTTCGCCCGATGGCGAGCTCCCCGCCGGTGCGCGCGCAGAGCTCGACCGCAAGACGGGTCACGTCTCGGTCTTCGTTCCGCTGCTCGATGAGGAAGACGTCGTCATCGGCGAAGAGGAATCCACGCCCGAGGACTTCGGGCGCATCGCCGCGTTCGCCGCCAAGCAGGTCATCAGCCAGCGTCTGCGCGACATCGCCGACGACGCCGTGCTGGGCGAGTTCCGCGGGCGCGAAGGCGACATCGTCGCCGGTGTCGTGCAGCAGGGGCCGAACCCCCGCATGGTGCACGTCGACCTCGGCACCGTCGAGGCGATCCTGCCGCCCGAAGAGCAGGTGCCCAGCGAGGACTACGCGCACGGCACGCGCGTGCGCGTCTACGTCACGTCGGTCTCGCGGGGCACGAAGGGCCCCCAGATCACCGTTTCGCGCACGCACCCGGGCCTGGTGCGGAAGCTCTTCGCCCTCGAGGTTCCCGAGATCGCCTCCGGCCTCGTCGAGATCGTCTCACTCGCCCGCGAAGCCGGACACCGGACGAAGATCGCGGTCAAGGCGAACGACCCCACGATCAACGCGAAGGGCGCCTGCATCGGCGAACTGGGACGGCGCGTACGCGCCGTCACCGAAGAGCTGAGCGGCGAGAAGATCGACATCGTCGACTACGACCCCGAGCTGCCGAAGTTCGTCGCGAACGCGCTCTCGCCCGCCAAGGTCACCTCGAGCTTCGTGCTCGATGTCGCCAGCAAAGCCGTGCGCGCGCTGGTTCCCGACTATCAGCTGTCGCTCGCGATCGGCAAAGAGGGGCAGAACGCGCGCCTCGCCGCGAAGCTCACCGGCGCGAAGATCGACATCCAGCCCGACTCCATCCTGGAAGAGAGCTGACGCGCACCGGGCGTTCAGCCCCGAGGTGTACCATGGAGCCCGTACGAACGTGTGTCGGATGCCGCATGCGCGCGCCACGGTCCACTCTTCTCAGGGTGGTTTCCATCGAATCAACCCTCGTCCCCGACGAGCGGGCGATTCTTCCGGGGCGAGGCGCCTGGGTGCACGACACACATGAGTGCATGGATGCCGCCCTTCGGCGCCGTGCCTTCGTGCGTGCACTCCGTGTGTCAGGGCAGCCTGACACGCAGACCATCGAGAAACGGCTGAATGGCTATGGAAACAAAGTGAACGGCTCGAAATGAGACCCGTCCGCGAGTAATGGTCTGTCCTGTCTGGGCAGATCCCAGACAGGAGAACTGTGGCAAACGCCAAACCCCGCGTCCACGAGATCGCATCGGAACTCGGTGTCGACAGCAAGGCGGCCCTCGCCAAGCTGAAGGAGCTCGGCGAATTCGTCAAGAGCCCCTCGTCGACGATCGAGCCCCCCGTGGCCCGCAAGCTTCGCGCCGCTCTGCAAGCAGACGGCGCCAAACCCGCTGAGGCGGCGGAGAGCAAGCCCGCTCCCGCACGTCCCGCGGGTCGTCCCGGCCCGGCGCGCCCCGCGGCGCCCGCTCCGGCACCCCCTGCTTCGGCAGCCCCCGCTCCGGCAGCACCGGCTCCGGCCACTCCCGCTCCGGCAGCACCGGCTCCGGCCGCTCCCGCTCCGGCGGCTCCGGCTCCGGCCGCTCCCGCGGCTCCGGCCGCCGAGGCTCCCGCTGCGCCCGCCGCGCCGACCGACCCCGGCGCCGGCACCCCCGGCGCAGCGACGCCGCAGCCGCCGCGTCCGGGCGGCACGCCGCGTCCGGGCAACAACCCGTTCGCGTCGGCGCAGGGCATGGGCCAGCGGCCCGCCGGCCCGCGTCCGGGCAACAACCCGTTCGCATCGGCGCAGGGCATGGGCCAGCGCCCGAACCCCGGCAACATCCCGCGTCCGCAGGCTCCGCGTCCCGGCGCGCCGCGTCCCGGCGCCCCCCGTCAGGGCGGTCGTCCCGGCGGTGGCGGTCGTCCCGGCGCACCGTTCCAGCAGCGTCCCGGCGGTCCCGGCCGTCCGGGCGGCGCCGGCGGTGGCTTCCAGCGTCCCGGTGGTCCGGTCGGCGGTTTCGCCGGTCGTCCCGGTGGCGGTGGCGGTCGTGGCCGTGGCCCCGGCGGTGGAACCGCGGGCGCCTTCGGCAAGGGCGGCGGCAAGTCCAAGCAGCGCAAGTCGCGTAGGGCGAAGCGGCAAGAATTCGAGATGCGGTCGGCGCCGGTCGTCGGCGGCGTCAACGTCTCGAAGGGCAACGGCGAGATCATCCGCCTTCGCCGCGGTGCATCCATCGCCGACTTCGCCGACAAGCTCGAGGCGCTGCGCGGCTACACCGTTCAGCCCGGCACGCTCGTGACCATCCTGTTCAACCTCGGTGAGATGGCCACGGCCACCGAGTCGCTCGATGAGGCGACGTTCGAGGTTCTGGGTGCCGAACTCGGCTACAAGATCCAGATGGTCTCGCCCGAGGACGAGGACAAAGAGCTCCTCGAAGGCTTCGGTCTCGACCTCGAGGCCGAACTCGAGGCGGAGAGCGAAGACGACCTCGAGATCCGTCCGCCCGTCGTCACGGTCATGGGTCACGTCGACCACGGTAAGACCCGTACCCTCGACGCGATCCGCCAGACCAACGTGGTCGCCGGTGAGGCCGGAGGCATCACGCAGCACATCGGTGCGTACCAGGTCTGGACCGAGCACGACGGCATCGAGCGCGCGCTGACCTTCATCGACACCCCCGGTCACGAGGCGTTCACCGCCATGCGTGCCCGTGGTGCGCAGGTCACCGACATCGCGGTCCTCGTGGTCGCCGCCGACGACGGCATCATGCCCCAGACGGTGGAGGCTCTGAACCACGCTCAGGCGGCGAACGTGCCGGTCGTGGTCGCGGTCAACAAGGTCGACAAGCCCGAGGCGAACCCCGCGCGGGTGCGTCAGCAGCTCACCGAGTACGGACTGGTCGCCGAGGAGTACGGCGGCGATGTCATGTTCGTCGACATCTCGGCGCGCAACGGCACCGGCATCCAGGAGCTTCTGGACGCCGTGCTGCTCACCGCCGACGCAGGTCTCGACCTCACGGCGAACCCGAACAAGGCTGCGCGCGGCATCGCGATCGAAGCGAAGCTCGACAAGGGTCGCGGTTCCGTGGCCACCGTGCTCATCCAGTCCGGCACGCTGCGCGTCGGCGATGCGATCGTCGCGGGCACGGCCTACGGCCGCGTGCGCGCCATGATCGACGAGAACGGCGATGCGGTCGACGAGGCATACCCGTCGCGTCCGGTCCAGGTGCAGGGTCTGAACTCGGTGCCCCGCGCCGGTGACGTGTTCATCGTCACCGACGAGGACCGCATGGCCCGCCAGATCGCCGAGAAGCGTGAGGCCGCCGAGCGCAACGCGCAGCTCGCGAAGGCTCGCAAGCGCATCTCGCTCGAGGACTTCACGCGGGCTCTCGAAGAGGGCAAGGTCGAGTCGCTCAACCTCATCATCAAGGGCGACGTGTCGGGTGCCGTCGAGGCGCTCGAGGAATCGCTGCTCAAGATCGAGGTCGACGACTCCGTCCAGCTGCGGATCATCCACCGCGGCGTCGGCGCGATCACCGAGTCCGACATCAACCTCGCGACGATCGACAACGCGATCGTCATCGGGTTCAACGTTCGCCCCGACACGAAGGCGCGCGAGCGCGCCGCCCGCGAAGGCGTGGACGTCCGGTTCTACTCGGTCATCTACAACGCGATCGACGATGTCGAGCAGTCGCTCAAGGGCCTGCTCAAGCCGGAGTACGAAGAGGTCCAGTCGGGTGTCGCCGAGATCCGCGAGGTGTTCCGCTCCTCGAAGTACGGCAACATCGCCGGTGTCATCGTCCGCTCGGGCACGATCACGCGCAACGCCAAGGCGCGCGTCATCCGCGACGGCGTCGTGATCGCCGATGGCCTGGCCATCGACTCGCTGCGCCGCTTCAAGGACGACGTCACCGAGGTCCGCACGGACTTCGAAGCCGGTATCGGCCTCGGCAAGTACAACGACATCCAGGTGGGCGACGAGATCGAGACCACCGAAATGGTCGAGAAGCCTCGCGGCTAGTCACACGTGGTGAGGGGCGCCTTCGGGCGTCCCCTCACTCGTAGGGAGGGAAAGACATGGCATCGGAACGTCAGGCACGTCTGGGTGACCGGATCCGCGTGATCCTCGCCGAGCGCCTCGAGAAGGGCCTGCGCGACCCGCGACTGGGCTTCGTCACGATCACCGACGTGCGCGTCACGGGCGACCTGC
Organism: Microbacterium sp. NPDC055910; assembly: GCF_042271185.1. NCBI lineage: Bacteria > Bacillati > Actinomycetota > Actinomycetes > Micrococcales > Microbacteriaceae > Microbacterium > Microbacterium sp. NPDC055910. Next base: position 1,441 of record NZ_JBHJZS010000031.1, on the reverse strand, counting down.
AGCACGCGTCGGTCTTCTACACGGTGCTCGGTTCTGATGAGGAGCGTGCCGCTTCGGCCGAGGCATTGAAGTCGGCGACGGGGATGCTGCGCTCCGAAGTGGGCAAGCACCTCAACGTGCGGCTCACGCCGTCGCTCGAATTCATCCCCGACGCGATCCCCGAGAACGCCGGCCACATCGCCGACCTGCTGCGTGAAGCGCGGGAACGCGATGAAGCCGTCGCGGGACTCGCGGACTCCGCGACGTACGCGGGGGACGCGGACCCCTACCTCAAACCGCGCGAGCACGACGAGGACTAGCTGTGTCGCGATGAGAGCGGATGCCACGCGGCATCCGCTCTCTCGTCGTTTCCGGGTGGCGTGCGTGCCGCCCGATGCCCGCTTCGGCCGCTCGGTCGCCTCAATCGGCTGTCCTGCGGCAGTCCGGGGCAGCTGAACCGAGCCCACGCCGTTCGTCAGACGGAGAGCGGATGCTGCGCAGCAGTCAGCGGGGGAGCGCGAGCACGCCGTCCGCGGCCTCGACGAGGCCGTCGGCGATGAGCGAGTCGATCGCTCTGTCGCGCTGGAGCGCGTCCGCCCAGTCGGGGATCACCTCGGCCAGCGGCGCGCTGTGGCCGGCGGCATCCCGCAGTGTCTTCAGGACCGCGCCGCGCGCCTGCCGGTCGCTGCCCTCGTAACGCGCCTGCCGGCGACGCGCGTCGCCCGTGTCGGGGTATCCCGCAGCGCGCCAGGCGCACCGGTCGGCGACGGGGCACACGCCGCACCGGGGTGCCCGCGCCGTACAGACGACGGCGCCGAGCTCCATCGTCGCGGCGTTGACGATCGCGGCTTCCGCGTCGTCGGTGGGGAGGATCGCCTCCATCGCAGCGAGATCGCGCGTGGACGGAGGTCCGGGCTGGCTTCGACCGTCGACGGCGCGGGCCAGCACTCGTCGCGTGTTCGTGTCGACGACGGGGTGCCGGTCGCCGTACGCGAAGACGGCGACGGCGCGCGCCGTGTAGTCGCCGATGCCGGTGAGGGCGAGGAGGGCGTCGACGTCGCGGGGCACGGTGTCGTCGTGGCGGTCGCGGATCTCGGTCGCGGCGCGGTGCAGCCACAGGGCGCGCCGGGGATACCCGAGGTTGGCCCACTCGCGCACGGCGTCGGCGGGCGCGGCCGCGGCCAGTGCCGAGGGGGTCGGCCAGCGCTCGAGCCAGGCGGTCAGGAGCGGAATGACACGGGCGACCGGCGTCTGCTGCAGCATGAACTCGCTGACGAGGATGCCCCACGCGCCGTATCCCGTCCGGCGCCACGGCAGGTCGCGCGCGTTCAGCCGGTACCACGCGATGAGCGGCGTCGTGAGGTCGGGCACGCCCGCCAGCCTAAGCCTCGATCCACCCCCACCCCCTACCCGCGAGACTGCAACGGCGCGCCGAGACTGCGGGTGATACCCACGGTCTCGG